>CAYMEJ010000034.1:0-9302 GCA_964389735.1 uncultured Muribaculaceae bacterium | reverse complement strand
TACAAGCATTGACTTTATAATAGATATTTACTTTTTTTAAATTTTGTGGTATAATACTGCACATATTGTTAAGGGGGAACTAATTATGGATAAATATTCCGTAAAAAATTTATATGTTGCTGATCAATTAATCAGTGAATTTGGCTATCTTAAAAATATAGGTAATAACAAACAAATTTTAGTTAGATCTGAAGTTATGCCTAAATTAGAAGTAAAGAAAGAACCTATTCTTACTAATATTGTAAAACAAATATTTTCTTCTACTGATTTGTATGGAGAAATACATTTTAAATCAAGTAATACAAGAACTAGTGAAATTATGAAACCTAAAGTAGTATATAGTGATATATTAACTGGTCAAGAAGTATTAACTTGTGAAAATTCACATGATGATGGTTATAGTAGATTGAATTTCTGTGCAGATGAAAATGATAATTTTAAAAGAAGACCTTATGATATTAATGTTACACCTTTTTCTGAATATGTTGGTTTAGAAGATACTGATATGGAATTAGATAAAGGAAAAGCAGTATATTTATTTTTAGATAAAAATAAAAAAACTAGATAATCTAGTTTTTTTTGTTTAACATTTTTTCTCTTACAAAATATTCAATTAAGAATACGATAATTGATAATCCAATAAATATTCCTAATAATGTTAATATGATTGATAATATAACATTATTTTCCATAATACCATAAAAATCAATAAATAATTTGTTTGATACTATTAATATTGCTATTATTGTTGTTAGTATCATTGAAAAATATAATGATTCAAATAAATAATGTAATACTCTCTTACTTTTCTTTGTTGATTTTGTTATTTTTTGACCAAATACTGTTTTTGCATTCTTATCTTCTTTTGTTAACATCATAAATACAGATAATATTATTGTTATAATTAATAATAATCCTATTTCAGTTGAACAAAAATATAAATCTTTTTTATCAATAAAACGAACTACTAAAAATACAAAATCTACAATGTATGCTAATATAAATGCTCCTAATACTATCTTATCGTTATTAATACTGCTCTCTTTTTTCTTATCCTTTAACTTCATAATCAACAACCTCTCTTTTATAGTCTTCTATTATTAATACAAATATATCATATTCATAAAAAAAAGTAAAATGATTTTACTTTTTTATTTTACTTCTTCAACTTCTTCTTTATATTTTGAATTATATAAATCAACATCTTCATCTATAAATTCAGTTGGTTCAATTATTTGTTCAAATTTAGGTAAATCATCTTTTGTTGCTAATCCAAAATAGTCTAAGAATTCACTTGTTGTTTTATATAATATTGGTCTTCCTGCTACATCACTTCTACCTATTTCTTTAACAAAACCTTTTGCTACTAATTTTCTTATCATTTGAGCTGATTGTACTCCTCTTATCTCATCAACTGTTACACGAGTTATTGGTTCGTTGTAAGCAATTATTGCTAATGTTTCTAATGCTGATTGAGATAAAGCGTTTGTTGTTGGATTTTCTATTAGTCTTTGATAATATTCTTTATGTTCTTTTTTTGTTGTTAATTTAAATGTATTACCTAAGAAATTAATTCTTATTCCTCTATCTTCTTGCTCATATTTTTCTCTTAGATTACTTATTATTTCTTTAGCTTGTTCTTCACTATCTAATTCCATTACATCTACCATTTGTTCAAGAGTTAATCCATCATCCCCTACTACAAATAAGATTCCTTCTAATACTGCTTCTAAGTTCATTATCTCACCTCGCAAAATATTTCATCAAAATTATTATCTTGAACTATGAACAATTCATTTTTTCTGGCCATTTCAAGTATTGCTAGAAAAGTTACTACAATATACTCTTTTGTTACTACATCAAATAATTCTGTAAAATTAACTTTCTTTTTTGTTTTTAATATTGATTTAATACTTTTTCTTCTTTCTTCTACTGTTATTTCCTTTGTTGTTACTTTAGTATGTAATGGTTGATTTAGTTTTTGTCTTTCTAAAAACTTTTGGAATGCATTTACTAAATCATCTAAAGTTACATCTGTTGCTACTTCTATACCTTCTTCAGCATATTCATTTAAATTATCTGGAACTTTAGTATATATTTCTTTTCTTATTTCTTCTAATTCTTTAAAATTCTTCGTTATGTCTTTATATTTTTGATATTCAATTAATCTTTGAATAAGTGCTTCTTTTGGATCAATTTCTTCTTCTTCTGATTCTTCTTCATGTCTAGGAAGTAATAATTTAGATTTCATTTCTAAAAGTTCTGATGCCATTACTAAATATTCACTTGCAACATTTAAATTTAAATCTTGCATTTTTCTTATGTATTCTAGATATTGGTTAGTTATATCAACTATTTTAATATCTAATATATCTACTTTTGATTCTTTTATTAAATGAAGTAATAAATCTAATGGTCCTTCAAAAGAATCTATCTTTATTTCATAATCCATATTAACACTCCTACATACTTTTAGACTAATTTAATTATATCATATTCCTTAATTTTATGGTACACTTTTAATAGGTAAAACGAGGTGTATTATGAAGAAATTTAATATGATAGATGAATCATTTATATGTGAAAATTGTGGTATGGAAATATCTCCTTTAGGTTATACTGCTAGAGATCATTGTCCATATTGTTTATATTCTAAGCACTTGGATATAATGCCTGGTGATAGAGCAAATACTTGTAAAGGGTTACTTGAACCAATTGGAATAGAAAAATATAAAGATTCATTTAAAATTATATATAGGTGTTCTAGTTGTGGAGATATACATAAAAATATTATGGCAAATGATGATAATATGGATTTAATTATAAAACTTTCTAATATAGAAAAATAAGACTACAAATGTAGTATTAATTTTTTGCTTTAAAAAATAAAGTAAATATGAAAGTAAATATTATGGCTGCTGTTATTCCTGATGCAGTTAAATCAAACATTCCCATCATTAATCCAATTATACCTACATCTGTTGCTTTTGCTAATGCTCCATGAATTAATGAATGACCAAAACTAGTTATGGGTACTAATGCTCCTGCTCCTACATAATTTATTATTTGATCATATATTCCAAATATATCTAAGAATGCTCCTGTTATTACAAATATACTTGTTATGTGTCCTGCAGATAATTTAGTATTATCTAATATTAATTGTCCTATTAAACATACAAGTCCTGCAAATAGAAATGAATAAATATATATCATTCTACTACCTCCAAACTTATTGCATGTGCAATACTTAATATATTTTTATGTTGATATACAAAGGTTGGAGAAAATAATGCTCCTGTTGCTACTAGTAATACTTTCTTTAATTCTTTCTTTTTTAATTTATCAATTATTAAACTATAATTTACTAGTGCACTACAAACAGGTCCGCTACCTCCTGCTAATAATTCTTTTTGTTCTTCTAAATCATATAACATGATTCCACAATCATTATAATTTTTACTTATATCTATTTGATATTCTTTTACCATGAATTCTTTTAGTATTTCTTTTCCATATAGTCCTAAATCTCCTGTTAGTATTAAATCATAGTATTCTGGTTTTCTATTTAAATCACTTAAATGTTTATATATAGTGTGTGCTGCTGCAGGTGCCATTACTGAACCCATATTCAATGGATCTGTTTGTTCCATATCTATTATTCTTCCTATTGTAGATGATTCTACTTTAATATTACTTTTTTTATTACTTAGAAGAATGCTTGCTCCACCTGTTGCTGTAAATGTTGCAGTAGATGGTTTAGGGGCTCCATATTCAGTTGGATTTCTAAATTGTTTCTCACTAGATAGATTATGTGAAGATGTAGAAGAAATACAATTATTTATTTGTTTTCCTTCTATCATGTTCGCTCCAATTATTACTCCTTCTACACTAGTTGCACAAGCACTATAGATTCCTAAGAATGGTAACTTGTATTTTTCTATTGCATAGCAAGATGATGTTATTTGATTTAGTAAATCTCCTGATATTATTAAATCTATATTATCTTCTGTTACTTTTGCTTTTTTTAATAATATATTTATACTTTCTTCTAACAGTTTTACTTCTGCCATTTCCCAGGTTTTCATTCCACTATATAGATCAGTAAATGTCTTATCAAAATATTTTTCTAATGGTCCTTTTTTTTCATAGGGACCTGATACTGTACTTGTTTCCATTACGTATACATTATTATATTTATTTGTCATATTATCCTCCCATTATTAGTAATCTAAGTATTCCGAAGAACCATGCTGATACTACTCCATATAGTATTACTGATCCTGCTAGTTTAAATATATTACTTCCTATTCCATATATTGGTCCTTCTTTTTTATACTCTATACCTGCTGAAGTCATTGAATGAGCAAATCCTGTTATTGGTATTATTAATCCACATTTACAAAATGTTACCCATTTATCAAATACTCCTATTGCAGTAAATAGTGATGCAAAGAATATTAATGTTATTAGCATAAATGTGCCTGCATCTTTTGAAGAAATAGAAAAATATCCAGAATAAAATTCTGTTAGTAATTGTCCTATTACTCCTACTAATCCTCCTGTTACAAAAGCGATAAAGGCATTTTGTCCTCTTGTTTCAGTTGGTTTGTGTTTATCAACTAAATTTTCATAGTCCTTTTTTTTCATTTAATTCACCCTTTATTATTATGTTTTTTATTTTTTATTTCATACAAAAAAGCTTAAGTAAACTTAAGCTACAAGATTGTTTTTTAATTTTTTTAATATTTTAGTTTCATTTCTTGAGACCTTTACCTGACTAATTCCTAATATTTTTGAAGTTTCATCTTGCGTCTTATCTTCAAAATATCGATATTTAATTAATTCTTTTTCATGATTATCTAATTTATTTATTTCTTCCTTTAAATCAATTAATTCTGATTTATAACCTTTTTCCTCATATTGAATAGTATCATACATATTTAATTCTTTTCCATCATCATTTAATGCATAATCTAAACTTCTTATTAATTCTTGAGATTTGATTGCTTCTTCAAGTATATTTTCATCTATTTCTAAGAATAAGGATAATTCTGTTATTGTTGGTTCTCTCATTAATTTTTGACTTAATATTTCTTTTGTTTTTTCTATTGATTTATTTAATTTTATTATATCTTTACTTATTTTTATATTTTTATCTTCTCTAATATATTTTAATACTTCTCCCATTATATAAGTATATGCATATGTTGAAAACTTAGTTTGTTCCTTTTCATCATAATTTTTATGAGCTTTAATGAGGCCAATCATACCTACTTGAAATAAGTCATCTATATCATAATGGTATGTAAATTTCTTTATAATTGAATATATTAATTTTTCATACTTCATTATTTCTTCTGCAGTCATATTATTCTCCTTATATATTTATTAATTTAAATGCTCCTAACTCCGTATTGCTTTTATAAATATCTTGAAAAAGATCACTTGTTAATATATTATTATTTAATTTTTTATAACCACAAAGTACAAGTTTGCCATTATTCATTATTATATCCTGATAACAATTAAATATAGTATTAATTCCTTGTTCTTCTACTTTTTCTACTTCATTGAAATTTAATACTAAATATTTAATTCCATTTTCAGTTACTATACTATTTAAATATTGTTCTAATCTTTTAGAATTATTTTCTGATAGTTCACCTTTTAATCTTATAAACAACAATCCTTTTCTAAATTCCATATTAATTCTTAGCATGTTTTTTTCCTCCGTGTATTAAATATAGAACATATTTTTTTATAATTATACACATTCGACAAAACTAGTTATTTAATTCATCTTCCAAATATTGACATCTTTTTTAAGATAACTCCTATAAGTGTATAAATTCCATATTTTTCTATTTTATTATCATCACTTTTTTCCTTTATATATTTTGTTTTTTCTACTGGAAATATTTTAGTTTGATATTTTATTTCTTTTTCAGGTACTTTAATTATTTTATCTAAATATTTAACATTATTATTTGTAATAATTTTATTTACTATCTTATATTTATAATAATCTTTATATTTATTATTATCTTTTATATAACCTTCTTTATTTTCATAATAATCATCTAAGTATTCTTTAATTAAATTATAATATTTATATTTTCTTGTATATGTGCGATATTCCTTCTTTTGTATTTGTATATATATTATTTTGTTTTTTACATCTTCGTATGTTACATATGTATGTTCTAGTGGAGTAGATAAAATCTTGGCATCATGAAAATTATATTTTGTTTTACTACTATTTATATCTATAGAATAATCAGGTGTTTCTACAAAGTAATCTCCATTAAATGTTAAAGTAAGATTATCAATATCTTTACTATATATTTCAAATTCTAGGTTTTCTATTTTTAAAGGTAAGACCATATTAATCAAGATACTCATACCTTTATTAATAGTTATTGTTTCTTCTTTATTATTATCTTTTATTTTATTAAAAACATTTATATTACATTGACCACATACTATTGTATAATCTATTTCCTTTTTATCATAAAATATATTTAATTCACTTAATTTTATATCTTTAGAAGGATTAAATCTTATATATCTAATTGATCTATATTCCTTATAATAGGTTGCAATTCTTTCTTCTATATTAGTTGAATTAGTTGGATATCTAGTGCTCCAATTTGAGTAATCTATTCTTTCATAAATATTACTTTTATAATCAAACTCAATTGGTTTTTCTAAATAGGTATTTTCACTTAATATTATTTTATCTTTATACCATTTATATTTTCTTATTTTATTTACTTCTACTAAATTATCTGCATTTAGTTTTTGTTCACTATAAATATAATTATTACTATCTGAGTATGTTACTATTTCTTGTGCTTCTACATTTATTATTGGTATTAGTAACATTATTAATAATATTATTTTTTTCATTTTATCACCTCAATAGTATTATTAATAATGAATTAGATTTTTTCTCATAAAAAAAGAAAAAAGATTATCTTTTTTCTTCTATTATATTTTTACTACATAAGTATGTTGCTAAGAAGTAACCACCATATACAATAATGATAAATAAACTTGTAATAAATATATTACTTGCTATATCAAGATTTCCCATTATTTTTATTATTTTATTTACTTCATTAAGTCCAAAGTAAGCATGTACGAGTGCTACTACTAATGGTAACATAAAACATATTGCTATTTGAGTAAATAAACTTCTTCTTATCATTTTATTATCCGCACCAATTTGTCTTAATATTCTATATCTTTCTTTATTATCACTTGATTCAGATAATTGTCCAATTGCAAGTACTGTTGCACTTGATATTGCAAATGTAATACCTAAATATAATCCTACAAAGGTCATTATTACTTTTATTCCTACTGCTGCTGCTTCCATTGATAATCTTGATCTAATATTCATTAATTCTGGTATTGTATTGAATTTAGTATCTATATAGTCTGAGAATGCTACATCATTTTCTTCAGTTGAATCTATATAATTACCTACTAAATTTACTTTAGTTTTTTCTAAGTTTTCTACTAATGAATCATCTAACACAATTAATCCATCATTACCATTGGCACTATAGTTTTCTAATCCTATTGAAACTATATCTTTAGTTTTTGATTTTAATTTTTTATCATTAAATGTTATAGTATTATCTTCTTCAAACTTATAATTGTAATATTCTACTATTTGATCAACATTTGCTGTTAACATGTATTCATTATCTTTTAAATCTACTATTAAATCCTTTTCACCATACATTTTCATTAATTTATTGAATTGACTTTCTTTCATTATTGGTACTGGTGTTTCTAAATCTACACTTTGTTTTAGTAAATTTTCTGCTTCATCTTTTGCTTTTTTATTTAAGAAATCTCCTATTGTAACATCTTTTGATTCATAATAATCTACTATTTGATATTCTTTTATATATTTTTTAAATTCGTCTTCATTAACCATATCTTTATATGGATTAGTTATTGGTATTTTTTCTTCTATTCCTTCAGAATTAACATTATATGTTCTAGTAGATGTCATTGTAAAATCTGCTAAGTTATTATTTTTAACACTATCATTAAATGTTCCTGCTAATGACATAGAAGCTGATAATATACCTATAGTTAGTAATAACATTAAACATATTATTGTTGTTGATATTACTGTCGTATTTATTTTATTATTTACTTGTTTTAATATAAATGCATTTAAATTCTTTAAATATATTTTTTTAGTTTTTTCTATTACTTTAAGCAAGAATCCTGATAACGATAAGAATAATAGGAATGTTCCTAATGCTCCTGCTATTATCATTAAATATACATCACTTTCAAATTGGAATAATACTCCATCGAATAGTAATTTATATGCATATGCTAGGAAAACTCCTGCTAAAATAAATGTTATTATTGTTACATATTTATTTCTTGTTTTAACTTTTTCATTCTTTTTACCTGCATTTAATAAATCTATTAATTTATATCTTGATAATGTTATTAAATTAAATGCCATTACTAATAAATATATAATACCAAAGTACATTATTGTTTTCCAAAATGCACTTGATGAAAATATAAATGTAAATTTATCCATATCAGCTTCAAATAGATTTGCTGTTATTAGTGATAAGAATTGTGATAATCCTACCCCTGCTAATAATCCTATTCCAAGTGATATTATACCTACAAGTGCTACTTCTATTAATAATACTCCAGATACTTTTCTTTTACTCATACCTAGTGTGTAATATAGTCCTATTTCTTTTTTTCTTCTTTTTATTAAGAAATTATTTGCATATACTATTAAGAATCCTAATATTACTGATACAAATACTGATAAATAGTTTACTAATTGTACTAATGCTTTTACCATTTGATGTTTATATACAGATAGTTTTAGCATTGATTCTTGTGCTTCTACTGAGTTGAATATATAAAATATTGCTACTGCTATAACTAGTGTAATAAAATATATTGAGTAATCCTTTATACTTTTCTTAATATTTTGAAGAGATAAATTAAATAACATCATTTAAATCTCCTCCTAATAAAGTTACTACATCAATTATTTCTTCAAAGAATTCTTTTCTAGTTTTTTTACCTTTTACTATTTCATTAAAGATTTTACCATCTTTGATGAATACTATTCTATCTGAATAACTTGCTGTAAATGCATCATGTGTTACCATTAATATAGTTGCTTTTAGTTCTTGATTTAATTTTTCAAAATTTTCTAGTAGCATTCTTGATGATTTTGAATCAAGTGCTCCAGTTGGTTCATCAGCTAATATTAGTGATGGTTTTGTTACTAT
>CAYMEJ010000033.1:0-9344 GCA_964389735.1 uncultured Muribaculaceae bacterium | reverse complement strand
TAAGATCTGCATCCATTTTAGTGATACCCAATTAAAATAATAGAATATGGTAATGATGCGTTATTTGAATTGGGTATCACTAAAATGGATGCAGATCTTATTGAAATAATAGGAAAACTATATTTTAGGACTAGTTATGGTCAAAATGTATTAGAACATTCAAAAGAAGTTGCTCATTTAGCCGGAGTTTTAGCTGGAGAACTTGGAGAAAATGTTGCGCTTGCTAAACGTGCAGGAATTTTGCATGATATTGGAAAAGCAATAGATCATGAAATGGAAGGTAGTCATGTTGAAATAGGCGTTGACTTAGCTAAGAGATATAATGAGAATAATGTAGTAATTAATTCAATAGCGTCACATCATGGAGATACGGAGGCAAAATCAGTTATATCTGTTTTAGTAGCAGTAGCTGATGCTTTATCTGCATCACGCCCAGGTGCTAGAAATGATTCTTTAGAGAATTATTTAAAGAGATTAGAACAATTGGAAAGTGTAGCTAACGAAATAAAAGGTGTTGATAAAACATTTGCAGTTCAAGCGGGTAGAGAATTAAGAGTAATAGTAAAACCTGAAGAAATAGATGATTTAGAATCACATAATATTGCAAGAACTATTAAGGAAAAAATTGAATCTACTATGCAATATCCTGGAACTATTAAAGTTACAGTTATTAGAGAAACAAGGGCTACAGAAGAAGCTAAATAGGGGTACTATTTATGAAGTTTAAATATAATATATTAATTTTAATGATATGTGTGTTTTTTATTCCTTATGGTGTAAAAGCAGATAAAATTTATACTACTATTACTGGTAATGATAAGATATCATCTGGAGAAAATATTAAGTACACAGTTATTTTGGATAATGCATTAACCGAATATTCATCAGAGATTACTTATGATAGAAATATCTTTAATCTAGTCAGCGTTGATGAAGTAAAAATTGATACTGAGACAAAATCTTTTTCTGTAGAAAAAGATGATCCTATTAAAATAAATATTACAAGTAATGTACCTACTATTATAGTTTATACTATAACATTTGATGTAAAGAAAGATATTAGTGTTAAAAATACAACACTTGATATTAAAACTATAACATCAAGTACAATAGTTAATAAAAAGAAAAAAAATCTCACTTCTGTTGATCAAACATTTGAAATAGAAGTACTTGATAAAGATGATAGTACAATTATTGTAAAAAAAGATAATAGTATTAAAAATACAGTAGGAAGTTTAAGAAAGTTAGTAGATGACTATTGGGATATAGTTATGTATGTTTCATTGGGTTTAAATTTAGTATTAATAATATGTTTGATATGCAGTTTAAAAAGAAAAAAGATGGATTATGATTTTTAACTAAAAATAAGAAGATTTTAAATCTTCTTATTTTTTTATATCTAATATTACAGGTAGAATTATTGGCTTTCTTCCAGTTAATTCATATACGTATGAAAATAAATCTGAAGTTATTTGATTTTTAATATCAATAAAATTAGATGCATTATTTTTTAATTTATCAATTATTGAATTAGCTGCTAGTGCTTCTAATTTTCTTATAACTGTTTCATTTTCATTTACTTGAATAAATCCTCTTGTTGTTATATTTGGTTTTATTAATAGTTCACGTTTTTTCATATCAACATTTGCTATTACTACTAAAATACCATCACTAGCCATTATTTTTCTATCTCTTAGAACAGCTCCATTTATTTCACCAAGTCTACTGCCATCTACATATATATCATTTGATATTACATTTTCACCCTTGGTAATTATATGGTTTGTTAATTCTAACGTATTACCGTTTTGTAATACAAAAGTATTTTCTGACGGTATTCCACATTCAATACCCACATTAGCATGATTTTTAAGCATTCTATAATCACCATGGAAAGGCATTAGGTATTTTGGCATTAATAATCTAATCATTAATTTTAATTCTTCGATATTAGCATGCCCTGATGTATGTATTTCGCTTAGAGAAGTATTAGTAAACACTTTTACTCCTTGTAAATATAATTTATTTATTGTTCTACCAATTGATAATGCATTACCAGGAATAGGTGATGATGAGAATATAACTATATCGTCAGGTCTTATTTTTATTTGTTTATGTGTACTGTCTGCTATTCTAGAAAGTGCAGCTAATGGTTCACCTTGTGAACCAGTACATAATATAGCTATTTCTCCAGGTTTCATAGTATTTGCTTCTTCAGGGGTAACTAGTATTTCTTTATGATTTATATAACCAAATTTTAAAGAAATTTCAATGTTATTTTCCATACTTCTACCAAATACACATATTTTTCTATTATGTTTATAGCATGTTTCAACTATATGTTTTAATCTATATATATTTGATGCAAATGTTGCTATAATTAATCTTCTATTATCATATTTATCAAATATGTCATTTAATGCACTATCAACTTTTGTTTCGCTAATTGAAAAACCTTCATTTAATGCATTAGTAGAATCACTTATTAGTAAATCTACACCCTTTTTTCCTATTTCAGCCATTTTATGTAAATCTGCCATAGGTCCGATTGGTGTTAAATCAAATTTAAAATCTCCTGTAGTAATTATTCTACCATCTGGTGTAGTTATAGATATTCCGTGCGAATCTGGAATAGAATGGGTTGTTCTAATAAACTCAATTTCTATTTTTCCAAATTTAAGTCTAGTTTCATCGGTATATGCAAATAAATTATCATATCTAATATTTCTATCTTCTAATTTAAGTGCAATAAGTTCTTTAGCTTGTTTAGGCGCATATATTGCAGGAATATTAACTGATTGTAATAAAAATGGTATAGCACCTATATGATCTTCATGACCATGTGTTATAACAAGTGCTTTAATTTTATCTTCATTTTGTTTCAAAAAAGTATAATCAGGTAATACATAATCTATACCTAAAAGTTCCCCCTCTGGAAAACTAATTCCCGCATCAATAATAATAATTTCGTCTTCATGCATTACACAATACATGTTTTTTCCGACTTCACCTAAACCGCCAAGAACAACTATTTTTGTTTCTTTTGGCATTTCTTTCTCCTTTCTTAAAATTTATACATAAAAAGAACTAACGATAAGATTATACTAGAAAAAACCATTTTTGTCCATTATTATTAAAAATAAATAATATTTTTTCATTTTAATAGAAAAGACCTTATATATTTGATATAATAAATATGTATAATTAATAGTGATAATGAAACAGGAGGATTAATATGGGCTTATTTAATAAAATAAAAACAATGTTCAAAAAAGAAGAACAAACAAAAGAAGAAGTAGAACAAGTTCAAGATACATTTAAAGAAGATAATTTAGCAGTTAAATTAGAATCTCCAGTAAAAGAACCAGAAATAGATGTAGAAAAAATTGTTGAAGAATATAAAAATAATGAACCTATCATAGCAGAAGTAAAACATGAAGAAGAAAAACAAAAAGAAAAAAAGGAACAAGTAAAAGAAGATGTAAAAGTATATGAAAAAGGTCTTACAAAAAGTAGAGAAGGATTTGTATCAAAGTTAATTAGTCTAACTAATAGATATAATAAGATAGATGAAGAGTATTTTGATGAATTAGAAGAAATACTTATTATGGCTGATATCGGTGTTAATACAGTTATGAATTTCATAGATAGATTAAAAAACAGAGTAAAAAAAGAAGATATAACTGATCCAGAATATTTAAAAGAAGTAATAGTAGATGAATTATTCATTATATATGTAAATGATGAGGTATTAGTAAATAAAATAAACTTTGCTAAAGAAGGTCCTACTGTTCTACTATTTGTAGGAGTAAATGGAGTAGGTAAAACAACAACAATTGGAAAACTTGCATGGAAATTAAAAGAACAAGGTAAAAAAGTATTATTAGTAGCAGGAGATACTTTTAGAGCTGGTGCTACTAAACAATTAGAAGAATGGAGTACAAAAGTAGGAGTATCCTTTGTCGGTAAAGAAGAAGGTGCAGATCCTTCAGCTGTAATATATGATGGATTAGAAAAAGCAACAAAAGAAGACTTTGATGTAGTACTTATAGATACAGCAGGAAGACTTCAAAATAAAGTTAATCTAATGAATGAACTAGAAAAGATTAATAGAGTAATAGGAAATCTTATACCAGATGCTCCTCATGAAACATTATTAATTATTGATGCAACAACTGGACAAAATGGTATCAGCCAAGCAAAAAGTTTTAAAGAAATAACTAATATAACAGGAATAGTACTTACTAAACTAGATGGTACCGCAAAAGGTGGAATAGTACTGGCAATAAAAGAAGAAACAAAATTACCAGTAAAATATATTGGATTAGGTGAAACAAAAGAAGATTTACAAGTATTCGATATTGAAAAATATATATATGGTCTATTTAAAGATATGATGTAGGTGAAAATATGGATAAGAAAATATATTTAAATGATTTATATGATTTCTATAAAGACTTATTTACTGATAAACAACAACAGTATTTTGAAGAATATTATTTTGAAGATTTATCACTTGGAGAAATAGCAGAAAATAATAATGTAAGTAGAAATGCAGTGCATGGACAAGTAAAAATAGTAGAAGAAAGACTAATTGAATATGAAGAAATATTAAAACTATATGAAAAATCAAATAAAATAAGAGATTTAATAAAAGATATAGATCCAAAAACAAAAGAACAAATAGAAGAACTATTATAGAATAAAGAGGTGAGATAATGTTTGAAAAAATAACTTTCATAAGTGATACAGGTGCAAAAGTAAAAATACTACCAGGAGCAAATGTTAATCAAGATTTGATGAACTTGCATGTATTATTTGAAGATGAAGAAAAAAAAGTAATAGCAGAAATAGAAGACATAAGTGAAGAAGAAATTACTACTAGATTTTTAGGAGAAATAGAAAATTCTAAATTCGTTGGTGGTGTTATAAGAAAACCAATGTTAACAGCAAAAGTAAGAATTATTACAAGTGAAGAATTTGGAATACTAGTAACAGAAGATAGTAAAGATTCTATATTATTAGGTCATAGTCCACTATATAATAATTATCCAATAAGAGTTAGAGTTAATGATTTCTTTAGTAACCATACTGCAATATTTGGTAATACTGGTAGTGGTAAATCATGTGGAGTAGCAGAACTACTACAAAACGTATTTAAAACAGCAGAATTCTTACCATATAATGCAAACTTTATTATATTTGACTCAACTGGTGAATACCAAAATGCATTTGATAAAATAGGAGATATTAATCCTAATTATCATTATAATTTATATTCAACAAGTAGTGAGATAACAACAGATGTAGAAAAATTAAAAATACCTCTATGGTTATTAAATATTGATGATATAGCACTTCTATTAGGAGCAGAAAAACATTCCCAAATACCTATTATTGAAAGAATGATTCAATTAGTTAATATATTTAATTCTCCTGATATAAGAGTAGAAGAATTTAAAGACCACTTAATAGCAAGAGCTATTATGAGTGTATTATATTCAAATGAAACTTCAGAAAGTAAAAGAAATGATATATTCTCAATCATTGCATCATGTCATACATATAATTTTAATCTAGAAGCTGAAATAAATGGTGTTGGATTCTGTAGAAAATTCAGAGAATGTTTTACAATTGATTCAAATGGATTATTTTCAGAAAGTGTTTTAATAACAAGATATATTTCAGAGTTTATTAAAGAAGAATTTGAAGAATATGATCCAAAAGGAGTACATTATTTTACATTAGAAGATTTAGAAGATGCCCTTAACTTTACTTTAATAAGTGAAGGATGGTTAAAAAATGAAACAACTTTTGCAGATGCAATAACATTAAAAGTAAAATTACATAATCTAGTTATAGGAGGATATTCAAGATTCTTTAAACTAGATGGATTTATAGATAAAAGACAATATCTACATGATATGTTATTTGATGATGATGGAACTAAATTCCAAATTATTAACTTTAACTTAGAAGATGTAGATGATTCATTTTCAAAAGTATTGGCAAAAATATTCTGTCGTATTACTTTTGAATTTGCAAAACAACTAGAAAATAGAGGCTCAATACCATTCAACATAATAATAGAAGAAGCACATAGATATATACAAGATGATATTGATACTAAATTACTTGGATATAATATATTTGATAGAATATCAAAAGAAGGAAGAAAATACGGTGTAATAATGACTTTAGTATCACAAAGACCAGTAGAAATAAGTGAAACAGTTATATCACAATGTTCAAACTTCCTAATATTTAAAATGAACCATCCAAGAGATGTAGAATACATCAAAAAAATGGTTCCAAATATCAATTCAGAAATAGTAGATAAACAAAAAGTATTACAAATAGGTAACTGTGTTGCATTCGGTAAAGCATTCAGAGTTCCTACAATTATAAAGATGGATTTACCAGATCCAATGCCATCAAGTAGTAATGCCGATGTTTATAATAGATGGATAGCAAGAGAATAATTAATAAAAGAATAAAAAGAAGGTGCAAATATGTTTGATAAGATAACATATATAGGGGAAAAAGAAATACACATTAAAATGAAAGAAGATATAGATATATCAACTGACATTATGAGTATGCCATTAGTAATTGAAGATGAAACAAAGAAATTATTAGGGGAAATAAAAGATTGTGGAAAAGATGAAGTTAAAGTTAGATTACTAGGAGAAATAGTAGGTAATAAATTTATTGGTGGTGTTCTTAGAAAACCAAGTTTAACTTCAACAATAAGACAATTAGTAGATGAAGAATTATATATGATAGTAGGACAAAATAAATATGGATGTATAAATATGGGAACTAGTCCATTCTATAGCAATAAAAAAGTATATGCGGAAATGAATGATTTATTTAGTAACCATCTATGTATATTTGGTAATACTGGTAGTGGTAAATCATGTGGAGTAGCAAGATTTCTACAAAATGTATTCTATATACCTAATTTTATTCCATATAGATCAAACTTCATAGTATTTGATTCTTCAGGTGAATACTATACAGCATTCAAAAGAATAAATGAAATAAACCCTAATTATAATTATCGTTTTATTACAACTAATGAATATAGTCCTTATGAAGGAGAAATATTACAAATACCTGTATGGTTATTAAATGTAGATGACATTGCACTTTTATTAGGAGCAAAAACACATACACAAATTTCTATTATAGAAAAGATGTTAAAACTTGCTCATATATTCTCTCAATCAGATGAAATATCAAGAGATTATAAGAACCATTTAATAGCAAATGCTATTATGACTGTAATGTATTCAAATCAAGGATCAGCTAGTAAAAGAGATGAAATATTTACTATATTTAACTCTTGTCCAACTGAAGAATTTAACCTATTAACAAATGTTAAAGGTATCGGATACACAAGAAAATTACAAGAATGTTTCTTAATAGATTCAACAGATCAATTCTCAGAAAGAGTTTTATTAACAGAATATGTTAATAAATTCATTAAACCAGAATTAAATAAATATGAACCAGAAAAGGTTCACTATTTTACTTTAGAAGACCTAGAAAAAGCTCTTAACTTCGCACTTATATCAGAAGGTTGGTTAAGAAATGAAAATGTATATGCAGATGCAATAACATTAAAAGTAAAATTACATGAATTAGTAATTGGAAACAATGCTAAATTCTTTAAACATAAAGAATTCGTTAAACTAGATCAATACTTATCAAGTTTAATCATGAATGAAGGACATAAAAATCAAATACTTAATATTAACTTAGAAGATGTAGATGATACATTTGCAAAAGCTATAGTAAAAATATTAACAAGAATGCTTTTTGATTTTACTAAGAAAATTGAAAGAGGAAGTGTTCCATTCAATTTATTCTTAGAAGAAGCCCATAGATATGTTCAAAAAGATGAAGATGAATTCCTATTTGGATACAATATTTTTGATAGAGTTGCCAAAGAAGGAAGAAAGTATGGTATAATATTAAATCTGATATCACAAAGACCAGTAGATTTATCAGAAACAGTTATATCACAATGTTCTAACTTCATAATATTTAAAATGAGCCATCCAAGAGATATAGATTATATTACTAAAATGGTTCCTAATATTACAGAAGAAACAATAGAAAAACAAAAATCATTACAAGTAGGTAACTGCCTAGCATTTGGAGCAGCATTTAAAATACCAATGATAATAAGCGTTGATATGCCTAATCCAATGCCACAAAGTAGTAACTGTAATGTAGTAAATAAATGGACAAATAACAACTAATAACAGGGAGGTTTTAAAATGTTTGAAACACTAGGAGATAGACTACAAAATGCCATAGGTAAAATTAAAGGTTATGGAAAAATAAATGAAGAAAATATCAGTGAAATGATGAGAGAAATTAGATTAGCACTCTTAGAAGCTGATGTTAACTATAAAGTAGTAAAAGAATTTACCAATAATGTAAAAGAAAAAGCACTTGGAGAAGAAGTAGCAAAAAGTATTAAACCAGGTGAACTATTTGTTAAAATTGTAAAAGATGAATTAACTGAATTATTAGGTGGAGAAAGTAAACCAATTAACTTAATAGGAAATCCTGCAATACTAATGTTAGTAGGGTTACAAGGTAGTGGTAAAACAACTACTATTGGTAAGCTATCAAACCTATTAAGAAAAAAACATTCAAAGAAACCACTTTTAGTAGCGTGTGATATTTATAGACCTGCTGCTATAGAACAATTAAAATCAATAGGAAAACAATTAAATATAGAAGTATATGAAGAAGGTAAAAAAGATCCGCTAGTAATAGTAGAAAATGCCTTAAAATATGCTAAAGAAAATAAATTTGACTATGTATTAATAGATACAGCAGGACGTCTTCATATAGATGAAGAATTAATGAATGAATTAAAATCAATTGAACAAAGATTCCATCCTAATGAAGAATTATTAGTAATAGATTCTATGATGGGTCAAGATGCAATAAATGTAATAGAAGGTTTTAATGAAAAATTAAAATTAACTGGTGTAATTCTAACTAAATTAGATGGTGATACAAGAGGTGGTGTAGCACTTTCAGTAAGACATTTAACTAATATTCCTATTAAATTCATGGGTGTAAGTGAAAAACTAGATGGTATTGAAGCTTTTGATCCAGAAAGAATGGCAGGAAGAATATTAGGAATGGGTGACATTGTATCTCTAGTAGAAAAAGCACAAGATGTAATAGATGAAAAAGAAGCAATGAACACTGCAAAAAAAATGAAGTCAGGTAAATTTGATTTAGAAGATTTCTTAAAGAATATGAAACAAATAAAGAAACTTGGACCATTAGAAAATATTTTAAAAATGCTTCCA
>CAYMEJ010000032.1:4597-9513 GCA_964389735.1 uncultured Muribaculaceae bacterium | reverse complement strand
TACTGTTAATGGTAAAGATGTAAATGAATATCTACCTTTTAAAAACCTTATTATGGATTTAGAACAACCATTAGTATTAACTAATACAAAAGAAATGTTTGATGTAGAAGTTAATGTAACTGGTGGAGGTTTTTCTGGTCAAACTGGTGCAATTCGTTTAGGAATTACAAGAGCTTTATTAGAATATGATAGTACAACTTCAAGAGACAGTGAAAATAGTTTTAGAAAACTATTAAAACCAGCTGGATTCATTACACGTGATGCAAGAATCAAAGAACGTAAGAAACCAGGTCTTAAGAAAGCTCGTAGAGCACCACAATTCTCAAAACGTTAGAATTAATAATTACAAACAAAAACTTACTAGATTTAGTAAGTTTTTTCTTTTTCAATATAAGTGTTTTGATAATAATGATTAAGTATTTGTTTATAGTTATAACCACTATTGGCCATACCTTCTGCACCATACTTTGATAATCCTAAACCACTACCATGACCTTTTGTTGTAAATATGGTACTATTTCTTTTTATTTGAACAGAAAAATCATTAGAGTTTAGTGCTAGTCTTCTACTTAATATTAATCCATCAAATACTTTATTATTAAATTTTATATATTTTACGCAATTCCCTTTTGTTTTTGATAGTATTGTTACTTTAGTATTTTTATTAATAGGAGTATTTAATAATTTTTCTAAATATTCATTACTTACTTCTCTTATTCCCACATGCCAATTATTGTTTAAGTCCCATTCACTAGGGACACTTGTTAAATATGGATAGGCTAATTTTAAAACGTTTTCTGACTCCTCGGTTTTACCATTATTACAAGTATGATAGTAAGTTTCTATATAGTTTTCTTTGTATTTTAATACTTCATCTTCTGTATCTTTAACTGCTTTTTTAATTTTGCTATAATATTTTTTAAATTTATCTTTTCAAATATCTCTTAAATATTTTATGTCTCTATAAATTTGTATTGAATTTTGATCTCTAATAGGTAAATTATTTTTAATTCTTTTCATAGCATAAGTTCTAGCCAAGACTGCTTGGGCTTTTAATGCTTCAATATTAAAAATTCCTGGCATTTCATTACTTACTACACCAAAAACATAATCTTCTAATTTCATTTTCTTAATTATTCCTGTACTTTTTTCAAGGTTGATTAATTTTGCATTATTTTCACTTATTGTATAATTATCATATTTATTGTTTTTTAGATCAACAGATGAAATAATTATATCGTTTATTACTAAGTATACTTTTTTTCCATTAAAATCTATATTTGCATTTCTAATATAATTATTTATTTTATCAATTATGTTTTCTTTGCTATTTTCATTATTCAAATCATTTGCAAATTCTTGTGTATTAATTAAATACAAGTATAGTACTTCTTTATTTTTGTTATTTATTATTATGTGTTTATAGAACATATTAATCACCTAATAATATTATTGTAAATAATTTGATATTTCATACAAAAAAGAATTAAAATTCAAAATATTTTAATTCTCTTTCTTTATCACAATCTTTACCAGTTAAGTAATTATTGTTTCCTATTAATTTTTTAAGATTTATTTTTTTATCATTATATATATATTCGTTAAGTTCATTAACTATTTCGACCATTTTATTTAAACTTATATTATATAAATCAATAACTGATTCATTATGTTTATCAGTTTTAGTAGTTGGATTATACCAATTTTTTCTTTCTAAATTTAAAAATTCTTTTTTTCCTTTAGGATTAATATGATATGAAAGTGGTACAACTCTTAAAATTGATCTTGGCATAATAAAGTCCACAATATGATAAAATCCCTTTTTAAGACAAGTAGGATCATATCTAAATATCCTATAAAATGATTTCATTTGTTTTATTGATTCAATATAGTATTTACTCATGTTATTTAAATTAAATGTTTCTTTATATGTAAAATCAATAACTTCTTTTAAATTTGAATTTAATTCTGTTACATTAAGACAATAATTGTAGCATTTAAATTTCCATGGTGTGATATTTTCTCTTATTGAAATGAAATAATTATCTAAGTATGATTCCATTTCACCATGTAATTGATTATATTTGTATGTGCTTTTATCTTTGCTATTATATTCTCCAGTTTTATATGCAATATATGGGTGAATTGTACTATCTAATATGTAGTGTGATAACATTCCATATAGATAAGCCATTACTTCACCATCATTTGAATATCCATTATATTTAATATAATTAATTAGTGTTTCAAAAAACTTGTATGTTTTATTTTTTTGAGAATAATAACCAAATTTACGAACTTTTTTACCTTTTTTTAAGTTTGCAATGTTATAAAAAAATAATACATCAGTATTTTGTGCACTTGTTTTAAGCATCTCTTTGTGGTCTAATAATAATTCTTTAGTTGGAATACTCATTTTATTATAAACATCATTTGCAAAGTATGCATGTGTTATAGTACTTGGCATTTTTCTCACCACCTTATAGACTAAATTATATCATATTTTTTCATTAAATTTTCATATATTTTACACATTGTTTATGGTATAATTTATAATAGGTGAGAGTAATGATAGGTAGAAATATGAAAGAGTTTAAAAATTTAGATGAGCAAATCGAAATACTTCGTTATAAGGGTTTAGTAATAAATGATGAGAAGTATGCTAAAGAAATATTATTAAGAGAAAACTATTTCTTTTTAAATGGTTATCGTCATTTATTTATGAAATCTGAAGATAATAGAAAGTTTATTGAAGGAACTACTATTGAAGAAATATATAGTTTATTTATGTTTGATAGACAATTTCGTAATATTATTTTCAAAAATTTATTAATAATTGAAAATAATATTAAATCTATAATTTCATATCAACTATCTAAAAAATATGGTTATAAAGAAAAAGATTATTTAAAACCAAATAATTTTACTAACTCTCCAGATAAAACTAGACAAGTTAATGATCTTATTAAAAAGATGAAAAGACAGGTTAGAATTAATGGTAATCAACATTCTGCTACAATGCACTACATCAATAATTATGGATATATTCCACTATGGGTATTAGTAAAAGTTTTATCTTTTGGTATAGTTAGTGAAATGTATTCTATAATAAAAAGAGAGGATCAAGATGCTATTGCTAATATTTATAATGTAACTATTGAAGATATGATTGCATATTTACCAATATTAGCTAATTATAGAAATTTGTGTGCACATGAAGATATATTATTTGAAAATAAAACACAAAGGTCAATAGATGATAATTTTTATCACCAATTTTTACAAATTGAAAAAATTGATGGAGAATATATTTATGGTAAAAATGATCTATTTGCACTAATAATCATAATAAAACAATTATTAAGTGCTAATGAAACTAAAGATATGATTTTAGAAATAAAGAAAGCTCTTGATAATTTAGAATATAATCTTAGAACAATTCCAGTTAATAAGGTGTTAGATAGAATGGGATTCCCTGAAAACTGGAGTGAAATAGGAAATATTAAGAAGGTGAACGAATGAGAGAAAAAATAATTAATGCAGTTACACTTAGTGTTGCATTTATTATTGGGGGGTTATTTACATATTATGTAGTTGTTAATCCAATATGGGAGGATGATACTACTACAACAATAAACAATAGTAATAATTCAAATGGTGTAGTAAAATGTGATGATGATATTACTATTGACGAAACAGGTATATCTGTTTCTGTTGGAAAGGTATATGATGCTGTTGTTACAGTTCAAAACTATCAATATAATAAGTTAGCAGGTACAGGAAGTGGTTTCATATATAAGAAAGATTCAAAATATGGATATATTTTAACTAATCATCATGTTGTTGAAAATGCTAGTGAAATAGTATTAATAATGAGTGATGATACTGAAGTTAAAGGTGTTGTACTTGGTAGTGATGTTTATTTAGATTTAGCTGTTGTAAGAATAGATGTAAAATATGTTAAACAAGCAGTTACAGTTGGTAATAGTGAAAAATCAAATTTAGGTGACACAGTATTTACAGTTGGTTCACCACTTGGATACGAATATAGAGGAAGTGTTACAAAGGGGACTATTTCTGGTAAAAATAGAATGGTTTCTACATCAATTACTAAAACAGAGAGTTTTATTATGAAAGTAATTCAAATTGATGCTGCAATTAATCCAGGTAATAGTGGTGGTCCATTATTGAATGTTAATGGTGAAGTTATTGGTATTAATTCATTGAAACTAGTACAAGATGAAATAGAGGGTATGGGATTTGCTATACCAATAGAATACGCTATGGAGTATGTTGATGATCTTGAAAGTGGTAAAGAAATTAAGAGACCATTAATAGGTATTACTATGGTTAACGTAACTGATACTATGAAGCTATATCAAGCTGGAATAAGTGTTGATAATAAACTTACTACAGGTGTTGTAGTAGTAAGTACTGTTGAAGGTAGTGGTGCTCAACAAGCTGGGTTACAAAGAGGCGATGTTATTACTAAAATAGGTAATAAGAGTGTTAAGAATTCTGCATACTTAAAATATGAATTATTTCAATATAAAATAGGTGATAAAGTAGAAATAACTTACTATAGAAATGGTGAAGAAAAAACTACTATTATAGTATTAACTGAAGCATAAAGAGAAGAAATTTTCTTTTTTTGTGTTATAATTGTAATTATAAGGTAGGCGATGATATGTTAAAAATAAATAACTTAACTAAAACATATGGTAAAGCTAGAGGAATTGATAATATTAATCTTAATATAGAAAAAGGACAAGTATATGGTTTTATTGGTCCTAATGGTGCTGGTAAAAGTACTACAATTAAATGTATAATGAATATTATTAATAAGAATTCTGGTGATATTTATATTGATGGTAAAAAACTGGATAAAAAAAGCGATAGTATAAGAGAAATAATAG
>CAYMEJ010000032.1:0-4497 GCA_964389735.1 uncultured Muribaculaceae bacterium | reverse complement strand
ATAATAGTGATATAAATAAAGTAATTAAATTATTAAATGATTATGATATTGATAAATTATTAATAGAGGAACCTTCAATAGAAGAAGTGTTTATGCACTATTATAAGGAGGATTAATATGTTAAAAAGAGAATTAAAAGTTAATAGAAAATCTTTAATATTATGGACACTTATAGTATTGTTAATATTTTTAGTAGTATTTTTAGTATATCCTAGTATTATGAATAGTGATGGTCAAAAACAAATTGATGAAATGATGAAAATTTTTCCACCTGAGATGTTAAAAGCATTTAATATGGATATTGCTAGTATATCATCTGTATTTGGATGGTTTAAAACAGAGGGTCAAATCTTTATGTTATTAATAGGTGGTACTTATTCTGCAATATTAGGTTCTAGTATTTTATTAAAAGAAGAAAGTGATAAAACAATTGAGTTTTTAGCTACTAAACCTATAAGTAGAAATAAAATAGTTACTTCTAAAATATTATGTGGAGTTATTAATATCTTGATATTATCTTTAGCAGTAACAGTATTTAATTTAATTGGAATGGCATTAAGTAATGATTTAGAATTAGAATCATTTTTATGGTTACACTTGTCTCCAATATTAATATATTTAGTATTCTTCTTTGTGAGCTTGGCTATTTCAACGTTCTTTAGGAGTACAAAGCAAACACTTGGTATTGGAATTGGAATAACATTTATTAGTTATTTCTTACAAATGATAGGTACTATGGCAAAAGAAGTTGAATTCTTAAAATATTTCTCAATTTTTGAATTAGCTTCCTCTAGATATATTATTACTAATGGTTGCGTTCACCCATTAGCAATAGTAATAGGGGTATTATTGATAGGACTAAGTATGGCTGTTACATATAGAAATTATAATAAAAAAGAGTTTTTTGTTTAATTTTTATCCTTATTTTATAAGGGTTGCAACTATCAGTTAACAAAAAAGTTGCGAAAACAACCTATAGTTGGTAGTGACATTTTTAGTAATTTGTTAATATGTTATCGAGGTGAAGGAAAATGGATTTTTATGAAAGTCTACAAGTTCTTAGAAAAGAACATAATTTATCACAAGAACAACTTGCTGATAAATTAAATGTATCTAGACAAGCAGTATCAAAGTGGGAGTCTGGTGCATCATATCCAGAAATGGATAAACTAATTGCAATGTCTGAAATATTTGGATGTACATTAGATGATTTAGTTCATGGTAATGTAAAAACTAGTGAGATTAATTTAGGAAAGAAATATGATGAACTATATAATAGTTTTAGTAAAGTGATGGCATTTGCAGTAGGATTTATTTTATTGGGTGTTGCTACATTATTATTTATTAATGGTTTAGCAAGTCCTGAAGATGAAGACTTATTTGGAGTAATTTCTGTTGTAGTTTTCTTCTGTTTTATATTAGTTTCAGTTCCATGTTTTATAATATATGGAACAAAAATGGATAATTTTGCAAAGAAATATCCAAGCATTCCTGAAAACTATTATAATGAAGATGAAATAGAATCATTTAGTAAAAAGTTTTCAATAGCTATTGCTGTTGGTGTAGGATTAATTATTTTTGGAGTAATTACTGTAGTAGGATGTTCGGTAATATTTGGTGATGATAGTATGGTAGGTGTAGTAATATTCATGCTATTAATTGCAATTGCAACAACTATTATTGTATATTATGGAGTTTTATCTGAAAAATATGATATACCTAAATATAATAAGAAAATAGAATATCAAAATAAAATAGCTAATGGTGAAGATAAATATAGTGGAGCAATAATGTTAACTGCTACTATGGTTTACTTAATATTAGGATTTGTATTTAATATGTGGCATCCAGGTTGGGTAGTGTTCCCAGTTGGAGGATTATTATGTGCAATAGTAGGAAGTCTTAAAAAATAAAGAGTTTAACTCTTTTTTTTTACTATAAATGTGATATAATCAATATATAATAGGTGATGGATATGGATAGAAGCTTAATTGATGAAAAGGTGATTAAAATGAAAAGTGACGTTGTGACTTCAAATGTTGATGAGAAAATGAAAAGCGATATGATTAAAACTATTGATGAGGCTAATAATATTCCTGTTAATGATCAAAATTATATTTTAGAAAGTCTTAATGAAATAGAATTAATGAATAAATCAATATTAGAAAAGGTTGGTGCTAAACAAATGCAAAATGAAAATGAAAAAACTAATGAAGTAAAAAACGATGATTTTAAATTTGGTACAGATTCAGTAGATATATTTGCTACTAAAGAAGATAAATCAAAAGAATATAAAGAATGTAGAGATAAAGTTAATCGTTTATATGAACAAGATGATAATTATGTTTTTACAGAATTTAATTTTAAAGAAAATGGAACTGCAACACCAACTGAATGTGATTTTTCAGTACAATTAATGGATCCTGAAACAAAGAATGTAAGAACTCATAAAGAACAATTTGATTGCGATAAAGATTTTATGAATGAAATGTTTCAACCATCTGTTACTGATTATGCTAGAAGATGTCCTATAACTGATGTAAGAGTAATGCCTAATAATCAAAATCCTAGAACAGATACTTCTGATTTTGTAGCAACAAGTGAAAATAATAATATATTTAAAATAAATAATGTAGATGCTACATATGCAAAAGCAATTGGAGATAACATTAGAGCAGTTGAACCAGATATATTTAATAGAAGAATGGAAGAAAAAATGAAAGTAGAAAATTCTAATAGAATTCAAAATATGCCAATGCAAAAAATATTATCTAGAGATGTAGCAAAAGCAGGATATGCTGATATAGCACTTTCTGTTGTTACAGTTGCATCAATTCTTGTACTAACTATATGCACTATATTATTTTCGTTGAATTAGTATGACAGAGAAAGAAAAGATAGTAATATTCGATTGGGGTGGAGTAATAGAAAGTCATACTCCTGGTCAATATAATCAGGAAAGTGCAGTTAATGACTTAATAATGGAGTTAAACCCTAATTGTGTTTCAGATAATATATTTAGAGATTATTGTCTATGTAGTTATGATAGTAATAATATAAAAATAAGTGCATTTAATAGTAAAGAAAATATAGTTAATTGGTATAAAATAATATGTAATAAGTTTAATTTAAGTTGTTCTTTTGAAGAATTCTGTAAAACTTATGTCGAAGAACATGATAAAATCGAATATTATAAGGAAGTAGTAGAATTTGCTCATAGTTTAAAGAAGTATTGTAATATAGGTATACTTTCAAATTTAATTACTTTAGATAGACAAAGAATTGATAAACAAGTTAATTTAAGTAAATTTGATTATGTTTGGTTATCATTTGAAATTGGATATGCAAAACCTAGTGTTGAAGTATATGAAATAGTAGAAAAAGATTTTGATTCTAAGAGTATTTTATTTATAGATGATAATGTAGATAATATTGAAATGGCAAAATTAAGAGGATGGAATACTTGTAATGCATATGGGTATGAATTAGATAAAATTAAACAAGCAGTAGATGAATTTTTAAAGTAATTCATCTTTTTTTGACAAAAAAATAAAAATAGTTTATTATAATTCCACATATAGGTGGTATAGATATGGAAAAATATATGAAACTAATAAAAGAGGCATTTGATAATGGTGTATCGATGGATGAACTTACTATTGAATATATGATTGTTTCTTTGTTAGAAAAAAAAGGTATAAGAGATTTAGTAAAAGAGATTAAGCATAATAATTATGGAAAATATAGAATGACTTATTTTCAAGAACCTAAATTTTTAGCATTAAATATGAAGGTTATTAATGATGATATATATAATCAGTATATTAAATTTATGAGAATGAGTGATAATCCAGATTATGCTCATTATTATAATTATAATTTATTAATACATGTATTACATGGATTAGACCACATTAGACAATATCAAATTGCTAATGAAAGAAATGATTCATTAGGGATGATTGCATCTGAAGGAGTGGAATTAACAGGTCGAGTAATAAATAATTTATCTTTTAGCGAAAAGTATCTATATAAATATAATAAGGAAAAAGTATTAACTGAAAAAAATGCTCAAGTTATGGGATTGATTAATACTTTAGAATTAAATAAGGAACTAAAGGTATTAGCAGAAGAAGATATTATTACTATTAATTATAGATTAGCAAAAGTATTATTATATAATTATTCTAAATCTAAATCAGCATCAGAAAGATATTATAGTATTAGGGGTAAAAGAAATGAGTTTAAGCAAATACCTTTTACTGAAGAATATGATAATATAACTAAACTATCTTGGGGAATGCCAATAAGTAGAGATTTATATAATTATGTTGATAGTTTAAAACAAGAACCATTTGATGTTAAGGAAAAGATATTAAAATATTAATATCTTTTTTTATTAACTAGTGACATTTTATCTAGGTATTCATAATTTATAGTAGAGGTGATAATTATGAATAATGGAAATATAACTGGGATAATTGTAGATGCTGGACA
>CAYMEJ010000031.1:0-10020 GCA_964389735.1 uncultured Muribaculaceae bacterium | reverse complement strand
ATTATAATATTTGATGTAGGTATGAATGATTTTATGTATTATACTAAAAATAATGTTGTAGCATCTCATATATTATTATATAAAAATAAGAGTGCAAATAATGTACTTAAAGATGAAAATGTATTTAATAAAGTATTTAATGATGTTAAAAGTAATTTAGATAATATTTTAAAAATAAATAATAATTCCAGTATATATATTTTAGGTTTTTCATTAAAATTTTATGTACCAGGATTTGTCTATAATTTATATAAAAATAAAAGATTATATAATCATTTAATTCCATATATAGATAAGTGGAATGGTATGCTAAAAACATTAGAAAATGATAATATTCATTTTATTAATTTAGATTTATATAATAGTAAAGAAGAAGCAATAGAGGATATTGTTCCTAAAATCACATTAGGTAATATTAGTAGTTCTAATAAATTTAAAATGACTAATAATGGAATAGATGGAATGATTAATGATTTTAATAATAATCCTACTGATGAAACAACAAAAGAAATTAAATATTTAGAAAAAATAAAAAATATGAATACATAATAGAGTAAATGTTGACATAAATTTAATATCGAGTATAATATTAATCAAATGGAGGATAATTATGAAGATTGTTAATTTTAAAAGTAATACATCTAAAGTTAGACCTGTTGATGGTAATTTAGCTATTAAATTAGAAAATGAACAACCGATGTTATATGCATATGAAAAACCAGAGGTAAAGAAATTAGTACTTAAACCACAAGTAGAAAAAAAAGATACTAGAATTTTTATGGGATGTTATTCATATAGTTGGCCTGCAAATGATGGAGATGGATGTTAATCGTGATTATATATCACGATTTTCTTTTAGAGGTAAAAAAATATGTATAGAATTAATAAGAAATTTGTTATAAAAAATATTGATGACGGAATTTTACTAGTTGATATTACTGAAAATAAGAATATTTTTCAATTTAATATTTTAGGAAAAATTATCTTGGAAAATTTATCATTATCAAAAGAGGAATTCATTCAAATGATTACTAAAACTTATGATGTAACGAAAAATAAAGTAAGTAAGGATTATGATTCTTTTATAAGAACTTTATTGGAATCAAATATTATTGAGGTGGATAATGAAAAATAAAATAATAGAAATGAATGATTTATATAATATTATTGGTTCAAATAAATTACATAGTTGTTCAATAGAAATTACTAATACTTGTTCTTTTCGTTGTAATCATTGTTATGTTGACAAATCAACTAAAAAAATGATGTCATTTGATATGTTTAAAAGTATTATTGATCAACTGTTAGAACTTAAATGTAATTCTATTTTAATAACAGGTGGTGAATGTACTATAAATTCTGATTTTATTAAAATGTATATGTATGCAAAAGAACATGGTATGTTTGTTAATATAAATACAAATGGATTTCATTTCAGCAAAGATGTTAGAAATACTTTTATTAATTATAAACCTGATTTAGTTGAGATAACTTTATATGGATATAATAACAAGACTTATGAGGAATTTACTCATGTAAAAAATTCGTATGATAGTGTAATAGATAATATAAATTTTTTATCTAAAAATGGTATTAAATTTAATTTAAAAGCTACGTTAACTAAAGAAAATTATATGTATTTAAATGAACTTAGAAAAATTTCTGATAAATATAATGAAATGTTTCGGTATGATTTTATTATATTTCCAAAATTGACTGAAATTGGAAAAGGCAGAAATAAATTATCATTAACACCAAAAGAAATAATTGAAGTGATAAAAGCTGATGAAGGTGATTCTGAACATTTTAGAGTACAAGTTAATGAAACATTAAAAAATATGCATGAAAATAATAGAATAGAAAATGTTTTTACTTGTCAAATTGCAAGAGGTGTTATTTTTATTGATTGTTTTGGTAATATTAAACCTTGTACAGTTACTGATAAAAAATATAATCTTTGTGAGTATTCAATTGAAGATGCGATTGACGATATGCAGGATTATTTTAAAAATATGAAATTTGTAAATCATTCAAATTGCCAAGGTTGTTATAAAAGAAAACTATGTAGATATTGTCCTGGAAGATTCTTTTTAGAAAATGGTAGATATGATGTTAAATCTGATTTCTATTGCGAATTAGCAGATTTACTAATAGAAGAATTTAAATAAGGAGAAGAAATGTTTGAATTATATGATAAAAACAATAATATTCCAGATAAATTAGCAAAAGAAATTTATAAATTTATGATTGATAATTATTGTAACAGAAAAGAATATTTTGGAAGACCTAGAACTGATTTTGAAACTCAGGAAAAGTATGATATGTGGTTAAAAATGATAAATAATTATGACGATTACTATATTTTGATATATTATTATAATGGTAATGCTGTTGCTTTTACATCATATGTATTTATGGAAAAAGGAATATGTCTTTGTGAAATTCAAATTAAAGAAGATTACCAAGGAAAATATGATATTTTAAGAAAAATGTTAAAATATATTATGAATATTGACGATTGTAAAAAATTTAATAATGTATGTGGAGGTATAAACAATAATCAACGTTCCGTCAATGTATTTACTTATATTGGTATGAAAAACACAGAAAAAAACTGGTATGAAATATCTACTTGTGATTTAATGAAATGGGTAAATAAAGTTTCTGATAATAAATAAAATTCAATTTAATAAAAAATATAAAAAAAATTAAGAATTATCTTTAAAGATAATTCTTTTTTTGATATGATATATATTATAGGAGGATATAGGGGAATGAAAGAAAAAACTAAAAAAGAAAATAGTGCTGTTTCAAAAATTAAGAGTTTTTTTGGAATATTCACTGATAACACTAGAAAAATAAAGAAAATAGATTGGATTATTATGGGAGTATTAATGCTAATATTTGCTGTTTTAGCATTTAAAGATTTAGGTACTCTAGAAAGTCCTCAAACATTCTTTATGGCTGACCAAAATAATGCGGAGGTTACTATTAACTTAACAGGCGATAAAACTAATGTATTAACTATGAGACATTTTACTGGTCCAGAATTTGGTGATTATCAATTATATACATCTGATGATGGTTCAAATTATGAATATTTGATGGATTTTAAACAAACATCAGTATTTACATGGGAAGATTTAAAAATAGATAAGACTTTTAAATATTTAAAAATCGTATCTAAACAAGCAGGTAGTTATTTAGGAGAAGTTCAATTATATGATAATTATGGTATGAAACTAGGTATTACTGCTGCTGATGATCAAAGTACTTTAGTTGTAGATGAACTTGATACAGTTCCTGGTACAATTAGTTATACTAATAGTGCATATTTTGATGAAATTTATTTTGCTAGAACTGCATATGAGTATACAGAAGGATTAAACACTAATGAATGGGTACATCCACCATTAGGTAAATTAATTCAATCTATACCAATAGTTGTTTTAGGTATGAATACATTTGCATATAGATTAATGGGTGTTATTGCAGGTTTATTAATGATACCAGTATTATATGTATTTGCTAAGACATTATTTATTGATAGAAAATATGCTTTATTGGCAGGAGTATTAATGACATTTGATTGTTTCCATTTTGCTCAATCTAGAATGGGTACAGTAGATGGATTCTTAGTATTATTCTCAATGTTATCAGCATTGTTTATGACTAAGTATTTAGTTATGACTAATAAAGCAAATGTTAAGAAGAAGATTAAATATTTAGGATTAAGTGCTTTATTTATTGGATGTGCTATTGCAACAAAATGGACAGGATTATTTGTTGGATTAGCTTTAGCAATAATATTCTTTGCACATTTTATTTATCGTAATAGAGGTAAAGCGGAAATGAAGAAAGAAGATGCTAGAAAGATAATTATTTGGACTATAGTATTCTTTACTGTAATACCAATTGTAATTTATCTATTATCATATTTCTTATTTCCTAATTTATATCCATATCATATTAGTTCACTTGGTGATTTATTTAAACAAACAGGAGAAATGTTTAAGTATCATTCTACATTAGAGGCTACACATCCATTTACTTCTGATTGGTATACTTGGCCATTAATGACTAAACCAGTTTGGTATTATGTAGGATATTTAAGTGGAGATTTAAAATCTACAATTGTAGGTATTGGTAATCCAGCTATATGGTGGGTTGGAATTCCTGCTATGTTATATTTAGTTATCTCTTTATTAAAGAAGAAAACTAGAAAACAAAGTAATATGTTTATATTAGCATTTATTGCATGTACTTGGCTTCCATATGTTTTCATTGGAAGAGTTATGTTTATGTATCATTTCTACATAACATTACCATTTATTATGCTTGCTATAGTTGCTATGTTTAAATGGATTAATGAAAAAATTAAAGACCATAGTTTAATGATATTTTATATAGGTGTTGTAATATTATTATTTATATATTTCTATCCAGTAATATCAGGACAAGTTGAATCTAGTAGTTATATTGATTCATTAAAATGGTTTAGTAGTTGGATTTTTTAAAAAAATGATAAAAAATTAAAGAATTGTCTTTTAAGATAGTTCTTTTTTTGTTATAATTGATTATAGGTGATAATATGAAAAAAGTTATGTGTATTGGGCAAGCTGCCTATGATATCACATTACCTTTGGAAGATTATCCACTTGAGAATACTAAGGTTAGGGCTAATGGATCTGTCGAATGTGGTGGAGGTAGTGCTTCTAATGCTTGTTATTTATTAGCTAAATGGGGAATGGATAGCCATTTTGCTGGTGTAGTTGGAAATGATTTATATGGTGATAGAATAAAAGATGAATTTGCTAAGATAGGGGTTCATACTGAATATTTAAAAACTATTGAGGATTTTAAAACATCAACAGCATACATTATTGCTAATAAAACTAATGGTAGTAGAACTATCATTGTTAATGGGCATAAAGGGACTTTCCTAACTGAAGATTGTGATATTAAAGTTGATGCTATCATGTTAGATGGTAGAGAAGTTGAATTTTGTAAGAAAGTTATTCAAAATAATCCTGGTGCTATTACTGTACTTGATGCAGGTAATATTAAACCAGAAATTATTGAATTGGGTAAATTAGTAAAATATTTTGTATGTTCTCATGACTTTGCTCAAGAATATACAGGTATGACTGCTACTAGTGAAGAAACTGATAATCTTATTAGAATTCATCAAAAATTAGAAGAAGACTTTAAAAATAATGTAATTATTACATTAGAAGCAAGTGGAAGTTTTACAAAGTATAATGATAAATATATAATAGTACCTAGTATAGAGGTAAAACCATTGGATTCAACTGGTGCAGGTGACATATATCATGGTGCACTTACATATTTCTTAATGAATGATTATAATTTAGTTGATGCAATGAGACTTTCTAATATAACAGGTGCAATATCAACTACTAGAATTGGTGGTAGATATTCTGTTCCTAGTCTTAATGAAGTTATTCATTATGGTGAAATAGATGTTATATAGTAGTTTACCAAGCTTAGATTTACATGGAATTGATAGAGAATATGCTAGAATTCTTGTAAATGAGTTTATCAATGATAATTATAAGATTGGTAATTTAAAAGTTATTATTGTACATGGTAAAGGAACAGGAATTTTAAAAAAAGAGGTTCAAAATACTTTATCACATAATTATAAAGTTGAAAGTTATAAAATTGACTTTATGAACGATGGATGTACAATCGTTGAGATTAAGAGAAAAATTTGACAAATCTTTAGTATTGTGTTATAATACGGCACATATATACAAAGAGGGGGAGAAATTATGTATATCGAAGAAAATGAAAAAAGAAAGTTTCCATTAGTAGATTTCCTACTAAAATTAGTATTAATAATAATTTTTGTTTTATTATTAATGTGGCTAATACCTTGGCCAAACAATGATGCGTTAAAGGATCAAATATTTAATGCAAATTTACAAGAAATGAAAGATGCAGCAACTATGTATTTTACTACTGAAAGATTACCTCAAGAAGTGGGTGATAAGACTAAATTAACATTACAAGATATGTTAGATTTAAAATTATTACTTCCATTTGTTGATAAAGATGGTAAATCATGTGATGTAGAAAAATCATATGTTTCACTTGAAAAACTTGAAACAGAATATTTAATGAAAGTTAATTTAAAATGTTCTGAAGAAGAGGATTATATTTTAGTACATATGGGATGTTATTCATATTGTACTACTGATATATGTGAGAAAAAGACTGAAGAAAAGTCAGTTGTAAAGAAAACAACAACTAATAAAGTTATTGTAAAACCTACTACTGTACCTACAGTTAAACCTACATATACACCAAAACCTACTCCTACTCCAACGATAGTACCAAATGTAGAAAAAGAGTATGAATATAAGAAAAGTTTTGCAGCAGAATATTCAGCTTGGACTGATTGGCGTGAATATACTTATACTGCAAATGATAATATTAAATTTGAGATGACTGATACTAAACAAGTAGTTAATTTAGGAACTAGACAAGTTTTAGATTATACTATTGGAGCTACTTATAAATATGTATTAGTTGAAGAAATAGTACCAACACAAGTTGATTCAGTATCATATAAAGTATGTGCTGAAAAAAATTATATGGCATATCGTGTTGGTGGATCATCTTATACTTCAACATTATATTCATATGGTGATTGGGTAGATACTAATGAATATAAATCAGGATATTCAGTTCCTGCTGCACCAACAGAATCTACTAGATGGGTTGCTGTAGGTGTTGATTGGAACGTATGTGGTAATACTTGTACTAATTCACCATATATTAAATGGAGAAAACAAACAAGAAGCGCTACTGCTACTTCAACAACAACAGGATCTAATGGTGAAATTGTTGTAGTTGCAAATTGTACAAGATATGAAACTAAATCAATTGGGGTATTTATTAATAAAACAATACCTTCAAAAAAATTAATGAAAGTATCTGATCCAGTAAATGTATATAAAACTGTTAGTGTTTATAAAATAAGAGTTAGACAATTAACTCAAGCAGCTACTACAAAATATGTATGGAGCTCATATAATAATCAAGCACTTATCAATATTGGATATGCAATGACTGGTAAATCAAGAAATAAATAGATAAGAAAGTGGGGAAACGAAAATGAACGATATTAAAAATATTCAATTAATTAATCAATTAATGGAAGATGGGAAAAAATCTGTTGTAGGTGCATTTGTATACTATAATGATAGAGAGCCTGAATTCATTAAAGCAGACTCAATTACAGATATTCCCTCTATTCAATCTGTTATTAATTCAAGATTAGAAACTTTAGCTAATGAAAATGGTATTAAAGTACAAAAAGGTTATGCTAAAGAATTAAAAGATAAAGGAATAATGAAATTATATAATGTTGATGATGAAAAGTTAATGACTGCATTATCTCAACAATATATGGATGAATGCGAAAGATACGGTAGACTTGACGAAGCTGAAGAAGAAATTGAAGAAGCTAAGAAGAGCGGTATTGCTAAGAAAATAGTAGGAGGAGTTTTACTTGCTGCTGCTGTTGGTGGAGCTGCTTTAGGACTTAAAGCATGCAAAGATAAAGAAGAAGTAGTACCTGTAGTACAAGAAACAACTATTGATGATGAAGTTCAAGAATTAGCATTTGATAGTTATGAAGATTATAAAAATAATGCTCCTGAAACTTATCAAAAAGAAGTAGCTACTAAAGTACATGATTTTGCATTTAATATTAATTCATCTGCTCCTTGGATGACTACAACAAATGAAAATGGTGAAACTGCAAAATGGGGTGTTACTGAAGAAGAAACTTTAGCATTCTATGTTTACCAAAATAATTTAACTGATGAACAAGCAATTACATTATTTGGTAGAAAAGATATTAAACAAGATGATATAGTACAAGCTAGAAATAGTTTTGTAACAAAAATGATTTATTTCTATTGTTATGATCAAACTGGAATGAGTAATGTTGCTAATTTATTTGAAAATGAAAAAGATAAAGCAGCTGTTTTAAAATTTGAACAATTAAATGCTTCTTATAATAAAGCAGAATTAACTCAAAAGTCTGATATAGCAATTAATATAAAAGATGAATTATTTAATACATATTATGATAATAGTCAACCAGCATATGTTGGATTTAGTGAAGATATGACTTCTGGTGGATATATTTTATCAAGTGTTTTAGTTAGTCAAACTATTATGAATTCAACTAGTGAAAAAGTAACAAATGCTTATAATAAAGTTGTTATTGAAAACGATGCTGAAACTGGTAAAGATGTTAGATTAATTGATGCTCTTCATAATGAAATAGATACTCATTGTAATACAATGTATAGTAGACTTGAAGAGTATAGTAATGTTCAAGATAAATATATTGAAAGAGATGATGAATTAGCAGATAACTTCAATCAAAAAGAAGATATGTATAGTTACATTGATGCTGCTATGACTGATGGAGCAAAAGTTGAAACTCCAGCAGAAGAAAAATCTGATTTAGATATTTTAACTGAAAATACAATGGATATAGATACTGTTATGGGATATATTAAAGCTGATTTAATAGCTAATAATAAATATCCAGAAGGTGAATTTGATAAATTCCCAATGTTAGATTTTAGTACTAAAACTAATACAAATTCTGGTAGTAAAACTAAAACAGTAACTACTAAGACTTCTAATACTGGTAAAATAACTCCTATCACAACTACACCACTTACTGAATCTGAAATGAGAAAATTAGTAGGTGATGGACCAGTTGATGATGCAAATAAGAAAATTGATCAACAAAACGAACAAGCTAAACAAGAAGCAGAAAAGAAAGCTGTAGATAGAGCTGCAATTTATCAAGCAGTTGAAAATGGAACATACAATTTCTATAAACAATATGGAAATACAAGTGGTGAATATAATTATCAACAACATTTAAATGGTGTTACTGAAAGTGATATTATTAATACTGCTGCTGGTATATTCTCTGATGCAAAAAATAGGGGGATTTATGCTTACAATGTTGTTCATTCTCAAGTGATAACAGATCCTACTATACCTGGAAATGTGGTAACTCCACCTCCAACTAGTACTGATCCATATATAGGTTTACCTGGAACACCAACAATTACACCAGTTAATCCAGTTCCTGGAGATGACGGTATAATTGGTGGAGTAATTACTCCAGCAGAACCTACAATACCATCACATGAAGATGATCCATATTATGATGCTCAATCTCCTGTAGAACAATCTATTCAACAACCTACAGAAGAACAATCAGTAGGGCAACAAATAGAACAAATTATTACAGAAGAAGAAGCACTTGCAGAAGCAAATGGTGTTAGTTTAACAAAATAATGTATATAAAACGAGTGAAAACTCGTTTTTTGTTTGACAAAATAAGACTTTTGTGTTATAATATGTTCATCTTAAGAATAATTAGGTGTCATTAAAGGGGTTTAATGAAAAGGGGTTGAATTATTATGAAACAAACTTATATATTTGAATATTTAAATGAAAATGATTTTAAGAAAAAAGAAAGATCAGTTAGAAAGTATAATATGCTTGCATATAAAAAATTAACATTTGATTTTTATCCAGCATTAAGAACTGGTAAAACTTTAGGTGAATTAGTATCAGTTAATAAAAAAGAAATGACTAGATCATATGAATTAAAATTACCAACTGATTCATTATTTGCAAAAGTACATGGTGAGATTAGATTACATTATACTATATATGAAGATAAGAATATTATTTTACTTACTAATATTACACCAGAAGGAATATTAGAAGAAGGACATAGAGCAGAGTTAGGTACATATAAAGGTGTAATGATTTCAAAAAGTAATCCTGAGAAAGATATGTTTAAAGTAAATTTATTAAATATGTTACAAAAGTAGAAAAAATCTACTTTTTTTTAATTTTTTTATTGATTAAATAAAAAGAATATGATATTATTAAAAGGCAATGGACCCTTAGCTCAGTTGGTTAGAGCATCCGGCTCATAACCGG
>CAYMEJ010000030.1:2403-10741 GCA_964389735.1 uncultured Muribaculaceae bacterium | reverse complement strand
TCAGGGGGTTTTGGTTGAATTGCTCTCACTTATTATTCCGTAAGAGCTTCAAACTTACATGAAGCAGGAAATGCTCCATGCATTTTAATAATAATATAGACAAAGAAAAAAGTCAATGATTTTAGCATTAACTTTTCTATTAAAAATATATCTTAATTATCATTTATAGATTTTATAAGCTTTTGCTTTAATTCATCACTATCATATTTACTATCTAATAAATACTCCTTTGAATCATCTCTTGCTTGTACTAAGATCTTATAATCTTGTCTTAGATTTGCTATCTTAAACTCCATATCTCCACTTTGTTTAGTACCAAATAAATCTCCATGTCCTCTTAACTTAAAGTCCTCTTCACTTATAATGAATCCATCATTAGTATTTTCCATTATTTCTAATCTTTTAGTGTCCTCTTTAGTTATTAAAATACATTTAGATTCTACTGTACCTCTTCCTACTCTTCCTCTTAACTGATGTAGAGTAGAAAGTCCAAATCTATTAGCATCAAATATTACTATCATAGATGCATTAGGTACATCTACTCCTACTTCTATTACAGTAGTAGATATTAATATTTGAATCTTATTTTGATTAAATTCTGACATTATTAAGTCTTTAGCTGCTCCAGCCATTTTACCATGTACTATATCTATTTGATATTTAGACCCAAACGCTAAATTCATCTTATCTCTTAACTCTAATACATTAGTTAAATCAGAATTCTCTGTTTCTTCTATTAAAGGTGCGATTACATATATTTGATGTTTAAGTTTTAATTCTTCTAACATCATTTCTAATACATCTTTTATTTCTTCATTCTTTCTTATATAAGTCTTTATAGGTATTCTTCCTTTAGGCATTTCTTTTATTATAGATACATCCATATCACCATATAAAGTTAAAGCATATGTTCTTGGTATAGGAGTAGCACTCATATATAAAACATCAGGCATTATACCTTTATTCTTTAAGTTAGCTCTTTGATTAACTCCAAATCTATGTTGTTCATCTGTTACTACTAATCCTAAGTTCTTATATGTTACATCATCTTGTATTAAAGCATGTGTTCCTATAATTATATCTATATTACCTTTTAATAAGTCATCATATATCTCTAATTTCTCTTTTTTAGTCATAGATCCTGTTAATAGTTCTACTTTTATATTAGTACCTTTTAATATATCTTTAACATTATTAAAATGTTGTACTGCTAATATCTCAGTAGGTGCCATTAAAGCTGATTGATAACCACTTAAGTAATTAGCATACATTCCTATAATAGACACTATTGTTTTACCTGAACCAACATCACCTTGTAATAATCTATTCATTCTTTGTTTCTTATTCATATCTTTTATTATTTCTTGTACTGCTTTATTTTGATCATTAGTTAGTTCAAAATCTAAAGTAGAAATAAATTTATTTATTTCTTCTTCATTTATATCTCTTTTAATACCTTCTTTATTCTTATGATTAATTTCCCTTAAATAGTTAATTTTAAACATGAATCCAAAGAGTTCTTCATATTTTAATCTAATAGTAGCTTCTTTTAGTTTTTCCATTGTAGGAGGATTATGTGCTATATTAAGAGCTGTTCTTTTATTTAAGAAACTATATTTATCTATTATATTACTTGGTATATTATCTTCTAATTCTTTTCCATATACCATTAATGCTGTATTTATATATGTAGATAAGTTCTTACTAGTTAAACCACTAGTACAATGATATACTGCTTCTATTTTTTCTTGATTATTTAAAGTAGAGAACTTTATATCTGATGCTGTTATAACATTCTTTTTACTATCATATTTACCTATTACTATTATATTAGTTCCTATACTTAAATTATTCTTTAAGAATGCTCTATTAAATATAGATACCCCTACTACACCAGATGGTGTTACTAATCTAAAGTTTAATTTAGTTAATCCTGCTTTAAATCTTAATAGTATTGGTATACTTTCTACTTTGCCATCTATTATTACTTTATCTTCTTCAGTTACTGTGGATAGGTCTGTACGTCTTAATATATCATATCTAAATGGATAATGTGTTACTAGGTCTTCTACTGTTTTAATATTTATTTTATTTAGAAGTGCTAGAGACTTTGGTCCAATTCCTTTTATGCTTGATACATTTGTCATACTCCCACGTCCTTTTCTTGCCTATTATAACATAAATATTTTAATTATTAAAGAAAAAAAGTGATTAGATTTAATATTTTTAAAAAAAATAAAAAAAGTGAAAAAAGTTGTTGACAAATACCTTCTTTTCGATTAGTATATAAATCACCAATTCCCAATAGGCGAATTGGTCGCTAGTATCACACTAGCCAACCCCTTTTTATTCTTTTTAAGAGACTGCCCTCAGGGGGTGCAGTCTCTGTTTTGTTTATAAGTAGGTGTTTTTAATATGGAAGTACATGATATTAAAATATATGTTGCTACTACTAATGTAGTAAACATTAAACTTAATAATATATATGAAATAGTTCAATGTGGTGATGGGATTGATTTAGGTTATACTAGAGATAATACTTTAGATAATATAAGTGAAAAGAATCCTTATTATTCTGAATTAACTTTATTATATTGGATATGGAAAAATAAGAATGATTCTATTACTGGATTAAATCATTATCATAGATATTTTTATAAGAATTTAGAAATTATTAATAATAAGGATATTAATCATATAATGAATAGTAAGGATATTATTATTCCAAAGAAATTAATATTAAAGGATACTGTTAGTAACCAATATTCTATTTCTCATATTCCACTTGATTATATTAAATGTAGGGATGTTGTTGGAGAGTTATCTCCTGAATATATTAGTTCTTTTGATAAAGTATCTAGTCAATATGTATTACATCCTTATAATATGTTTATTACTAATAAAGATATATTAGATCAATATTGTTCTTTTTTATTCCCTATATTAAGTGAATTAGAAAATAGAATTGATACTAGATATTATGATTATTATCAAAAAAGAGTGTTTTGATTTCTTGCAGATAGATTGTTTACTACTTGGATAGATAAAAATAATAGTTTAAGTATTGAAGAGTTAAATGTTTTTAGTAATAAAGATAGTATTATTAAACAAAAAATTAAAAATATTGTTACTACTCCAATTAAAAATATAATTAATAATAAATAATAAAAGATACTGATTATTCTTCAGTATCTTTTTCTTGTGATAATTTTAAATAATATGAATATCTTTCCATAGCATTTATTTTATTTTGATCTAATAGTTCTCTATATTTATCAGGATTTATTTTCTTTAACATCCTATACCTATCTTCTCCTGCTATAAACTCATAGTATTTATCAAAATCAGGATTACTATCTAGACTAAATTCTTTAGTATCTGGATTATATCTAAATAATGGATAATATCCACAATTAACTGCTTTCTTTTCTTCATCTATAGTAGTAGACATACCAGTTAATATACCTTGTGCTATACAAGGAGAGTATGCTAATACTATTGAAGGTCCATCATAGTTTTCTGCTTCCATAAGAGTTTTAATAGCTTGTTGCATATTACCACCTAGTGCTATACTACCTACATATACATGAGGATAAGTTAATGCTATTTTAGCTAAATCTTTTTTAGCATTTTGTTTACCTTTAGATGCAAATTTTGCTACTGCACCTATTTTGCTTGATTTAGATGCTTGTCCTCCAGTATTAGAATATACTTCTGTATCTAATACTAATATATTTACATTTAGATTATTTGATAAGACATGATCTATTCCTGAGAATCCTATATCATAAGCCCATCCATCTCCACCTACTATCCATACTGAATTAGGTTTTATGAATTCTTTTAATTCTTTTAATTCTTCTATAGGACTTTCATCTATTATATTATATAGATTATTACCTGTTTCATCATTTAAATCATCTAAGTATTCAGTATATGTATCTATATCTGTATCATCTATTTTATCTATATTTGCTTCTATAATAGTTCTTATTCTATTTTTAATAGTCTCATCTGCTATTTTCATACCAAAACCATATTCTGCATTATCTTCAAATAAAGAATTAGCCCATGGTACTTTGTATGCTGTTGAAGGCATACTTGCTGAATATATAGAAGAACATCCTGTTGCATTACTAATAATCATTTTATCCCCAAATAACTGTGTTAAAAGTTTTAAATATGGTGTTTCTCCACAACCTGCACATGCTCCTGAGAATTCAAACTTAGGTTTAATGAATTGACTACCTTTAATAGTATTCTTATTCATTACTCTTTTCTCTGTTACTTTATTAAATAAGTATTTATATTCTTCTGTTTCTTCTTTTAATTCATCTATTGGTTTAAGTTCTAATGCTTTATTACCTTTTTTACCAGGACATATATTAACACATAAATTACATCCAGTACAGTCAGGTATAGATGGAGCTACTACAAATTGTAAGTCTTCATCTTTTATTTTGGCATCTTGTAGTTTATCTCTTAAACTAGTAGGTGCTTCTTTAACTTCTTTTTTATCTAATAAGAATGGTCTTATTACTGCATGAGGACATACTAATGAACACATATTACACATAATACAATTATCTTTGTTATAACATGGTGCTACTCCACTAGCACTTCTTTTTTCTAGACTTGATAATCCACCTTCATAAGTACCATCACTATTATTAATAAAGTCACTTACTTTTAGTTCATTACCATCTCTTCTATTCATTAAATCAAATAATGTATTCTTTTCTTCTGTTATTTCGTCATTATTTTCTAAGTCTTCTACATTAATAAGTTCTAATAAGTCTAATGAGTTATCAATAGCAGCAATATTCTTACTTACTACATCATTACCTTTATTAGCAAATTTCTTTGTTAAGTCTTCTTTTATTTTATCAAGTGCAAAGTCAAAAGGCATTATTCTACCTACATTAAATATAACTGATTCCATTATCATAGATATTTTACCAGGTATTTGATATTCATCTGCTATTTTATTAGCATCTATTATATAGAATTTAATCTTTCTATTTTTTAATATCTCTTTATCTCTATTAGTTAATATTTTATTTATTTCTTCTTTTGTTTTATTAGTATTTAGAATAAATATTCCTTTTTCTTTTATTCCATTTAACATTTTATATTTTCTTAAATAAGATTCTTTTGTACATACGACTAGATTAGGATGTTCTACAAAGTAAGTAGACCTTATCTCATCTTTATTAAATCTTAAATGACTTATTGTTACTCCTCCTGACTTTTTACTGTCATATTGGAAGTATCCTTGTACAAAGGCATTAGTATAATTACCTGTTATTTTAATTATATCTTTAGATGCTGATATCATTCCATCTGAACCATATCCATATATTAAGAATTCTGTACTTGTATTAGGTATATTTATATCTTCTATTTCTAAGCTTTTATTAGTTAAATCATCTTCTATACCTATAGTAAATCCATTAAATTTACTTGATTGTGATAAGAATTTATATACTGCTAATATTTGTTTTGGATCTGTATTCTTACTTGATAGACCATATCTACCACCTATTACTTCTATATCTAAGTTATTTTCTTTTATTACATTTACTACATCTAAATATAATGGTTCATTACTACCAGGTTCTTTAGTTCTATCTAGTACTGCTATATCTTTAACAGTATTAGGTATTACATCTAATAAATATTTACTTGAGAATGGTCTATATAGATGTACTTCTATAAGTCCTACATTTTCTCCTTTATTATTTAAGTAATCTACTGTTTCTTTTATTGTTTCACATACTGAACCCATTGCTACTATAACTCTATCTGCATATGGACTACCATAGTAATTAAATGGTTTATAGTTTTTATTAGTTATTTCATTTATTTTTTCCATATAATCATTTACTATATCTGGTAATTTATCATAATATGGATTTCTTACTTCTGTCATTTGGAAGTATATATCTTCATTTTGTGCTGTTCCTTTAGTCATTGGATGTAATGGATTAAGTGCTTTTTTTCTAAATTCTTTTAATTTATCTTGATCTATTAAGTCTTTTAGTTTATCTGTATCTATTACTTTTATTTTTTGTAGTTCATGACTTGTTCTAAATCCATCAAAGAAGTTTATGAATGGTACACTTCCTTTTATTGTAGAAAGGTGTGCTACTCCTGTTAAGTCATGTACTTGTTGTGGTGAAGAACTTGCTAATATGGCAAATCCTGTCATACGTGTTGCATATATATCTTGATGGTCTCCATATATTGATAAAGCATGTGTAGCTAGGCTTCTTGCGGCTACATTAATTACACATGGTAATTGTTCTCCTGCTATTTTATACATATTTGGTATCATTAATAATAGTCCTTGACTTGCTGTATATGTTGTAGTTAGACATCCTGCTTGAAGAGATCCATGTACCATACCTGCTGCACCTGATTCTGATTGCATTTCTACTACTTTAACTGGTGTATTAAAGTAATTAAGTTTACCTTTACTACTCCATTCATCTGTTAGTTCTGCCATTGGTGAAGCTGGTGTTATTGGATATATACCTGCTACTTCAGTAAAGTTATATGATACATAACTTGCTGCTTCATTTCCATCTACTATTTTATATGACATATTATCATCTCCGTTATCCTAATATAATTATATACTATTTATACTTAAAAAGAAATAAAAGAAAAACAGAATAATTAAATTATTCTGTTACTATCCAAGCATTTGGAATATTTCTTAATCCTTCAGCACCACCTGCTGTTGGACTATTAATTAATTTATTATTTATTACAAGTCCTGTAGATGATCCACCATCCATATTAGCTGCATTATATGCTCCATAATTATATAATAGTTCAGTCATACCTACCATATCTATTCCTATACTATGGTTTCTTCCTCTACCATCTATTACGGCAAATAATACTATTCCATCTTTTCTTTGTCCTACTGCTGTACGAGGAGCAATTCCCCATCCACCATCACCTTTTATAAATGATTTTTTACCATTTACTATTAAGAATGGACCAAATTCCATAGCATCTCTCATACCTTTATTAAGTGCTTGTTGAGCAGTCATTCTACCTAACATTAATTTATTGTCTTTTGTAAATCCAATAAATCCTCCACCTACTTTAGCGTCTTCATAATCCCATACAATTTTACTATCTTTTATAATAGTTCCATGTGGTATACCACCATTACTATTCCAATCAGGATCATAGAAGCCACTTGCATTAATTGCTACTATTGCTTTATTATTTTTTGCTATTACTTTAAGTGATTGACCAGTTTTACCTACTCTACTACTTATTGCCATTTTTACTTTAGAAGGATCATATATTGCTACTAAATATCCATTATATCCAGTACCACTTACTTTTATTACTTTATATAAGTCTCCCTTTTTTCTATCTAAAATGTCTTTTTCATAGCTAGATGAATATTTTTTCTTTTCATCACCTATTTTTATTAAATTTAGGTCTGTATCTTCTCCACTTTCAATTACTTTATTATTTGCTAATACTTCATTGATAGTGTCTTCATCATAAAACCATCTTGCTAAATATTGATGTGACATTGTAGTCATTGCAGTTGTAATTAATCTATTTCTTACCCAACTCCATGGACCATACAATATAAACATTCCACTACTTAGACCAACTATGATTATAGATGAAAGTAAGATCAATATTCTTCTAGTTTTAATATTAAGTCTTTTAGCTCTTTTCTTACTTTTATCCCTTTTCACTGTATCACCTACTATTTTTCTATTCCAGAGTAACTTAAATCTCCATTTAAATCAATTTGTTTAAATTCTAACATATATAGATCTTTATCATCTGATGTAGTTGTTGTTTCATTATTATATTCAGTTATAAAATCATTAAATTTAGTTATATCTTTTACATAATAATTAATTGCAGTTTCATATGATATTACTAATGCATCACATTTGTTTTTTGAATCCTTATTACTTAGTTCTTTATCTACACATGTAGATTGAATATAATCTTTATATTTATCTACTTTCTTAACTACTTTAGTATATTCATCTAAATCTTTAGTCCATTCTTTATATTTTAAATCTACTTGTTCAAAGTATAAGTTATCTAATAATCCTTCATCTAATTCTGCTTTTACTTTAGTAAATTCTTCTGCTTGTTCCTTAAAACTTGTATATTTTTCATTTATTTCTTTATTTAATTTTTTATCTTCTTCCATTTTTTCTTTTTCAGTTATAACGATTGTTACTATTATGCCTATTATTATTAAACATATTCCAATTACTGCTATCCATATGCCTTTAATATTTTTCATCTTTTTTACTCTCCTCTAACATATGTAATAATA
>CAYMEJ010000030.1:0-2303 GCA_964389735.1 uncultured Muribaculaceae bacterium | reverse complement strand
AAAAGGCAGCTTGTCACCAGAGTCTGCGACTTGATTGCCACTTAGTATACACTGCAATCCTATATCAACGATACATCCTAGGAGTTTTCCTCAACAATACATAGATATTACTATGACTTTTTTGCAACCATTGTTTCAAGTAGCAATACTTTATTTCTAGATGTACACCTATCAAAAAGTTGTCTCTATTCCCAATAATCACTCAAGCCAAGCTACACTATTCATAGCTGTTAGCCACATAATAGGTTTAATCCTAAGTCGTAAAATTTTAAAAATTTCACAAGCTTAGGTCTCCGCGGAAAAATGGGTCGGAATCACATGCCATTGTGAGCGCCCATAGATCCTTCTTTCCAGCATCCACCCAGTACTGGGCGTACCAAGCAAACACCAGAAGCTTCATCGATATGCTCTTTAACGAATTTTTAGGCCCGTCTTCGTAATATTGTACCGACTAGGATAATGCACCATTTCTAGTTCTTATTATATCATATTCAAATATTTTTTTCAATTTCACAAAAAAACTAGTTTTTAACTAGTTTATACCATTCTTGCTTTTACTTCTGCTAATTTTCTTTGTAATTCAGCTAATCTTCTTTTTGCTGCATTAAGTCTAGCATAATTAACTGATGGAATAGATGGTGATCTTGCTGCTATTGCTCTTGCTCTAGCTGCTTCTTGTCTTCTAACATCTGCTTGAGCTGCTGCTAGTTCTTTTTTAGCTTCTACTATAGCTAATTCTAATCTTATTGCTTCTATAGCTAATTCTACTTTAGAAACTAATGATTCTCTTTCACTTTCAAGATTTTTTAATTTTTCTTTTCCTTCTTCTGCTAAATCATCAATATTATCATGATCTATCCCATTCCATGTATTATCAAATCCTGATCTTACTTCATTTAACTTTGTTTGGGCTTCTTTAAGTAGTTCTTCTTGTTGTCTTAATTCTTCCAACATTCTTGTAGCTTCTCCCACTTATATTCCCTCCTTTTTATTACTTTTACGATCTTATATTATCTTCTATCGCTTGTTTTAAATCTGCATCTAATACTGTATAGTCTTCAATTGTTTCTAAAATGAATTTAACATATAATTCTAAATCTTTAAATATTTCTTCAAAACTTGTTGCAACATTATTAAATCTATTAACAGTTACATTACCAGCATCTCCTGCCCAAGTTCCACTTTCCATAGATTGAATCATTTCTGTTGTTTCTTTTAGTATGTTATTAAGTTCAACTGACTTATTATGTAGAAGTGTTGCATATGCATTGGCATCTTCTACTTTTAAATCTAACTTATCTTGCATATAATCACCCCTTATTAATCAATTCTGCGTCTAGCAAAATCATCTTGGATTTCACTATATGCTGTTGCACTATATTGTAAATACATTCCATATTCATATAATGCTTTTTTAACTTCATCTAATCTTCCTACATAATTTTTTAAATTATTTGAGAAAGCATTCTCATCTACTCCAACCCATGCTTTATCTAATATTTCTAAAGAGGAAGTTATTTCTTTACATTTTTCTTCAAATTTATTAGATTGCTCTACAACTCTTCTTCCTAAAGATTGTAAATCATCCATTTGTGTATGTACTTTTGCCATATATCCTCCTATTTATCACTTAAATCTATAGGTGTTGTTCCACTAGCTATATTATCATTTTGAATTGGTGTGAATGTACTATTTAAATTATTTCCATTTAGTACATCATTTATATTTTGAGTATCACCTATTACTGTACTCATATTAATATCTGCTGATCTATTTAAATTAATACTACTATCTACATCACCTAATCCAATATTTTGACTATTTGAATTAACTTCACTCATATTTATGTCTGATGCTTTTGAAATAGATATATTACTGTCTACATCACCTAAATCTAATACTTCAGTATTTTCATTAACATGATTCATATCAATATCAGCTGTTTTATTTATAAATACATTAGAATCTACTGGTTGAAGTCCAATATCAGTTGATTCACCTTTTACTGTTTTCATATCAATAGCATTTGCTTGATCAATTGATACTTGTCTACCATTATATATATTAGTTATATCAGTAAGTGAACCATATGGTTCAGTATCAAGTTGCATTCTATCTATTTCTTGTAAATCTCTATTATCTTTAGTTTTAAAATCTAAATCTAATGAGCTTAATGGTTGTATATATGTATACATAACATTTCGAGCTGCTTCTACTGTTACTCCAGTATCACCATTAGTACTTAAATAACTTTCTAATCCATTATAATTATCAACACATTCAGAAATTATATAGTTAAGTTC
>CAYMEJ010000029.1:8646-11448 GCA_964389735.1 uncultured Muribaculaceae bacterium | reverse complement strand
TTTTAAGAATAAATAAAAAAACTCAAGATATCTTGAGTTTTAATTCATTATGGAGGGCCTAGTCGGATTTGAACCAACGATCAGGGAGTTGCAGTCCCACGCCTTACCACTTGGCTATAGACCCATAACGCAAATAAATTATAACAAATATATTTTGCTTTGACAATAAAATATATGAAAAAAATAAAAAATTAGAAATAATACTTGTATTAATTTATAAAAGTGTTATAATGATATTGATAATCATTATCATTTAAGGGAGGCGTATATGGGTAGAACTATTAAACAAAAAGAAATAGTATTAGATACCCTTAAATCTTTAAAGACTCATCCAACTATCAAAGAATTGTATGAAGAAGTAAAGAAAAAGGATAATACTATTGGACAGGCTACAGTATACAGAAATATTAATAAATTATACGATAATGGATTAATCAGAAAAGTACAAGTAGGAGATAATATAGATCATTATGATGGAAATTTAAATTCACATTATCATCTAAAATGTAATGAATGTGGAAAAATAATGGATATCTTTGATAACAGATGTAATGAATTAATTAGTACTATTTGTAAAGAACAAAAAATTGAAGTAGACAATTATGAACTAATATTAAGTGGAAAATGCAGTAAATGCATTTCTAAGGAAAAGGAGAATTAATTATGGAATTAAAAGGAACAAAAACAGAAAAAAACTTAATGGCAGCATTTGCTGGGGAATCTCAAGCAAGAAACAAATATACTTATTATGCATCAAAGGCAAAAAAAGATGGTTATGAACAAATTGCAGCTATATTTGAAGAAACTGCAAATAATGAAAAAGAACATGCAAAATTATGGTTTAAATTTTTACATGGTGGAGAAGTACCAACAACAATAGACAATTTAAAAGATGCAGCTGAAGGTGAAAACTATGAATGGACAGATATGTATGCTACTTTTGCTAAAGAAGCTAAAGAAGAAGGATTTAATGAATTAGCATATTTATTTGATGCTGTATCTAAAATAGAAAAAGAACATGAAGAAAGATATTTGACTTTATTAAAAAATATTGAAGATAAAACAATATTTGAGAAAAAAGAAGAAAAAATTTGGATTTGTAGAAACTGTGGACATGTATATGTAGGAACAAAAGCATTAGATTTATGCCCAGTATGTAAACATCCATTAAGTTACCAAGAAGTAAAAGCAGATAATTATAAATAAGAGAGTAATCTCTTTTTTATTTTATATAATCTTTTTCTTGTCTCAGTTTAATAAATGTTATATAATATAGAAGTATTGGAGGAGATATTAATGGCAAAAGAAAAACAAACAAATAAAATAGAAAAAAATATCAAAATAGAAGGTCAACAATGGGAAGAAGCATTAAACAGTGCATTCCTAAAAAAACAAAAAGAAGTAACTGTAGATGGATTTAGAAAAGGTAAAGTACCAAGAGATATGTATGAAAAGAAATTTGGTAAAGAATCTTTATTTATAGATGCAGCAGATTTAGTACTACAAGATGCTTATATGAAAATCATGACTGATAATCAAGATTTAATTCCAGTAGTACAACCAAAAGTAGATTTAAAATCATTAGCAGAAGATGGTGTAGAATTTACATTCACATTTGTTACAGCACCAACTGTAAATGTTAAAAAATATAAAGGATTAAGTGTAAAAAAAGAAGCAGTTAAAGTAACAAAAGAAGAAATTGAACATGAATTAGGTCATGTATTAGAAAGATTTGCAGAAATAGTTACTAAAGATGGTAAAGTTGAAAATGGAGACATCGCTGTTATAGATTTTGAAGGATTCAATAACGGAGTAGCATTCGATGGTGGCAAAGGTGAAAACTATAGCTTAGAAATTGGAAGCAATACTTTTATTCCAGGATTTGAAGAACAAGTAATTGGAATGAAAACTGGAGATGAAAAAGATATTAACGTAACTTTCCCAGAAGAATACCCAAGTGAAGAATTAAAAGGAAAACCAGTAGTATTCAAAGTAAAAGTTAATGAAATCAAAGTAAAACAACAAAGAGAAATGGATAAAGATTTCTTTGAAGATTTAGGAATGGAAGGAATCGATACTAAAGAAAAATTAGAAGATGAAATTAAAGAAAATATCAAAGTAAACAAAGAAGCAGATGCTGATAATAAATACTTAGATGATTTGTTTAAAGAAATTGGAAAAAATACAGAAGTAGATATTCCAGAAGAAATGGTAGAAGACGAATTAAATAGAATGTTAGCTCGTTATGAAGAACAATTAAAAATGCAAGGAATATCATTAGAAACTTATTATGCATTTACTCATAGTGATGAAAATACATTAAGAGAACAAATGAAAGAAGAAGCTTCTAATCATGTATTATATAGATTAATGCTTGAAGAAATCATGAAAATTGAAAAAGTAGAAGTAACTGAAGAAGAAGTAGATAAAGAAGCTAAAGACTTAGCAGAAAAATACCAAATGAAAGAAGAAGAATTCATTACAGCATTTGGTGGTAAAGAAATGATTAGATACGACTTAGAAATGAAAAAAGTTATAGAAGTATTAAAAGATTTAAATAAATAAAAGTAGAAAAAATAAGAAGATTTTATATCTTCTTTTTTTGATAAAAAAATTATGTAAAAAGATGTATATTTTGTTGCTTTTTTTTCTCAGTGTGGTAGAATAAAAAACATATATTCAAGGAGGTGGAAACATGAAAAACACAAATCTTCCTGTTCTATTAATTAGAAACATGGTTCTTTTCCCATCCTGTGAAGTAAGACTTGAATTAGATACTTTAGAAGATAAAAAAATATTATC
>CAYMEJ010000029.1:0-8546 GCA_964389735.1 uncultured Muribaculaceae bacterium | reverse complement strand
ATTAAAAAAATGGTAGAAAAATATATAAGTGATGCTCCATATATGAGTAATGGAATATTATCAGAAGTAGTAGGAATAAATAATTTGGATTTATTTACTGATATTATTGCAGCAGATTTACCTACTGAATATGAAAATAAAATAGCATACATTCAAGAAACAGATCCTAAAAAAAGAGCAGATATGTTACTTGAAGATATGAATGAAGATTTAAAAGTACTTGAACTTGAACAAAAAATAGAAGAAACTTTAAATACTGAATTAGAAAAGAGTCAAAAAGAATTTGTACTTAGAGAAAAAATTAAACAAATTAAATTAGAATTAGGAGACTTAAAAGATAAAGACACTGAAGTTGATGAATTAAGAAATAAAATTAATCTTTTAGATTGTCCTGGTAAAATAAAAGAAAGATTATACCTAGAATTAGCAAGATATGAAACTTGTAGTCTTAATTCACCAGAAATAGGAATATTAAGAAACTATATTGATTGGTTATTATCACTTCCATGGAGTGAAGAAACAGAAGATAATAAAGATCTTTCAAAAGTAAAAGAAACATTAGATAGTTCTCATTATGGACTAGAAAAAGTAAAAACAAGAATAATAGAATACTTAGCAGTAAAACAAAATACTAATGAAGCTAAAAGTCCAATTATATGTTTAGTGGGACCTCCTGGTGTAGGTAAAACATCATTAGCTAAAAGTATTGCCAATAGTATCAATAGAAAAGTTACTAAAATATCAGTTGGTGGTATTAATGATGAAGCAGAAATAGTAGGACACAGAAGAACCTATATAGGAGCAGCACCTGGTCTTATTATTCAAGGAATGAAAAAAGCAGGTACAAAGAATCCAGTCTTCATAATAGATGAAATAGATAAAATGACTAAAGATATTAAAGGTGATCCTGCAAGTGCATTATTAGAAATATTAGACCCAGAACAAAATAAAGCATTCTCAGATCATTATATTGAAGAAGAATATGATTTAAGTAAAGTAATGTTTATAACTACTGCTAATTATCAAGAACAAATACCAACTGAATTAAGAGATAGATTAGAAATAATTGAATTATCTAGTTATACAGAATATGAAAAACTAGATATAGCAAGAAAACACTTAATTCCAAGAGAAATAAAAGAACATGGCTTAGAAAAAGATAAAGTTACTTTCTCAGATGAAGTAATATTAAATATAATAAGAAATTATACAAAAGAAGCTGGAGTAAGAAACTTAGATAGAGAAATAGCAAGTGTAATTAGAAAAATAGTAACTGAACTTGTTATGAAAACTGGAAAAGATGAATACCAAATAACAGATTATAACATTGAAAAATATTTAGGTAAACCAAATTACTTATATGGAACAACTGATATTATTGGACACATAGGTGTAGTAAATGGTTTAGCATATACTCAATTTGGTGGAGATATATTACCAATAGAAGCAACTTTATATAAAGGTAAAGGAAATTTAATATTAACAGGTTCCTTAGGAGATGTTATGAAAGAATCAGCTACTTTAGCACTTAGTTATATTAAATCTCATTTAGAAGAATTTCATATTGAAGAACAATTATTATTAGATAATGATATACATATACATGTACCAGAAGGAGCAGTACCAAAAGATGGACCATCTGCTGGATGTGCTATAGTAACAACATTAATATCATTATTTACTAATACTCTTATAAATACAAATATAGCAATGACTGGAGAAATGACTCTTAGAGGTAAAGTAATACCAATAGGAGGAGTAAAAGAAAAAGTCATAGGAGCACACCGAGGAGGAGTAAGAAAAATATTCTTACCAAGACAAAATGAAAAAGATTTAGATGATGTTCCAGAAGAAATAAAATCTGAAATAGAATTTATTCTAGTAGATAGATATATGGATATACATAGAAAATTATTTAAAATAAAAAGAAAGAGTGAGATGAATGGATCAAATATTAGGTTACTTATCGATTAGAAGTGAATTAGTTGCATTAAACGACGAACAATTAGAAGAAATATATGGTTCTTTTGAAGGATACAAATACTTTGTAGAAGCAATAGATTACATATCAGGAGCAGAAGATCTCCTATTTATAGATGATAAGATGAATGAAAAAATTAAAAATTTAATATCAAAATATCGTTTTGAATATAAAGTACCAAAAGAAACATGTGAACAAGTTAATAATATTATTGGAAGACTAAATGAAATAGATAGAATGGATGTTAAAGAAAGAGTAAAAAGAACTAGAGATTATTATGCTAGAGAAATAAAGGATAGAAAATTACCTTTTTCTGTAGATAAATATACTAAAAATGATATTCTTAACTATATAATGTTAGATTCTTATTATGCAAAATCATTATTAAGTGGTGATATTAAAGATGTTTATGAAATAGGATCAATTAATCCCATCACAACAATTAATCTAATATTAAGTGCCTTTAGAGCAGATATAGTAGAAGAACCAGAAATACTAGATAGAATGTATGATTTTATTCAAATTAATGAACTTGTTAGTAAAGAAATTTTAGCAGACAATAAAAATCCTATATTAAATGTTATGGGCAATATAGTATACAAAAATTTTATCAATAGGACATACAAAAATCTAGCTACTGTAGAGTATATAGTAGATGAAAGTAAAAAACTACAAAAGAAATAAATAGACTTTGGTCTATTTTTTTTATACAATCATAAACTTAAATGAAAAGAGGATGATAATATGAAAAAGAAAATACCTTTTACTAAAGAAATACCATTTAAAACTATGATTGAAGAAATAACAGATATAGAAGTAGAAGAAGATTTAGAAATAAAAGAAAACATAGTTGAAGGAGATTTTATAGTAAATGGTAAATATAAAATAACAGAAGCAAGTGCTATAGAAGAAGAATTCAGTTATAATTTACCATTCTATATAGATATTGATCAAAAATATGTATTAGATAAAGCAACAATATCAATATCAGATTTCTATTTTGAAATAATAAATGAAAATATATTAAAAGTAAATATAGAAGTAGAAATAGAAAACATTTATGAAAAAGAAGAAGAATTAATAGAAGAACTAGTAAGAGAAGAACCAGTAATTGAAGAAATACCTATAGTAGAAGAAAATCCACCTATATCAATAGAAGTAGAAGAAATAGAAAAAGTAGAAGAAACAGAAGAAGTACAAGAACCAGAAGAACAAATAAAAGAACCAAGTAATATTACTAATATATTTAATATTAATGGTGAAGAAACCTTTGCAACATATAAAATATATATAGTAAGAGAAAATGATACTATTGAAACAATTATAAATAAATATAAAACTACTAAAGAAGATTTAGAACATTATAATGATTTAAATAATATAACAATAGGAACAAAAGTAATAATACCTTGTAATAATGAATAAAAAAGAAATAATAAAACTATATAAACCAAAATCAATAAAAATAAAAAGTAAAGTAGATATTATTACAACAGATGATAATAAATATGTTATAAAGAAAAATAATCGAAAAATAAAAAATATTTTCTCGTACTTAGAAACAAGAACATATAATAATTTTCCTAAAGTTTATAGTGATAATGATGAATATGATATATATGAATATATTGAAGAATTAGATATACCAAATGAACAAAAATTAGAAGACATGATTTATTTAATAAGTATACTTCATACTAAAACAACATTCTATAAAGAAGAAGCATTAGATGATATAAAAAATAGATATGAAACATTAAATAATGAAATAAGTAATATTACAAATTATTATAATGAATTATATAATATTATTAATGAAGAAATATTTATGTCACCAAGTAATTACTATCTAATAAGAAATATATCTAAAATATATGAATCTCTTGAATATGCAAAATATAATTTAGATAATTGGTATGAAATAGTAAGTGAACATAAAAAAATAAGATATTCAGTTATACATAATAATTTAAAAAAGGATCACATAATAGAAAATAAAGATTTATATTTAATAAGTTGGAACAATGCTAAAATAGATATGCCTATATATGACATATATAGTATTTACATAAATAATTATGAAAATATTGATATTGAAACAATATTACAAATATATGAAACAAAATATAAATTATTAAAAGAAGAAAAAATGTTATTAGGAACTATATTATCTATTCCTATAAAAATAGAATTCAATAACAATGAAATAACCAAGTTAGAACAAACAATAAAAATGATAAAGAAAATAGAAAATATTCAAGACTATTTCTTTATAAAGACTAAATAATAATCCTTATACATAATAAAAGTAAAAGAATAATTTCTACAAATAAAATAAAAGCTTGGAATCTAGTAACAAAAAATATTAAAAACAAAGATTGATAAACTACAATTATTAATAAACTTATTATTAGACACATATAAAGAAGACTAGATCTTCTTTTATTTTTGCAAACTTCACAACAACAAAAGAAACCATGTGATTTATTTTTAAACATTTTACACTTCACCTAATATATTATATGTAAAAAATACGAAAAATCTAGTATAATAAATAATAGGTGATAATAAATGGAAATAGATGTAATAAGAGAAGAAGTAATAAAATATATTAAAACTTTTGATTTAACAAATAAAGATATTAAAAGTAAATACTTTCATACTTTAGAAGTAGAAAAGATAATGCAAGAACTAGCGTCAAGATTATGTTTAAAAGAAGAACAAATTAAACTAGCTAGAGTAATCGGACTCCTTCATGATATTGGAAGATTTGAACAAATAAAACAATATAATAATCTAATTGATAGAAAAACTGTAGATCATGCTGATTATGGAGTAGAACTATTATTTAAAAAAGGTTTAATAACACAATTCAAAGTATCAGATAATTATTATTCAGTAATAGAAAAAGCAATAAAGTATCATAATAAACTAGATATACCAAATGATTTAAATTCATTTGAAGATATGTTTGTAAAAATGATAAGAGATGCTGATAAGATAGATATATATCGAGTAAGAGGAAATGAAATAGAAAATAAATTTATTGATATACCTAATCCAGAAATAGTAAATGATTTTATGAATGAATTAACAATAGATTTAAAGAAAAAGACTAATAAAACTGACTCAGTAATATGTGTAATGGCTTTTATATATGATATAAACTATAGAGAAAGTTTAATTATTTTAAATAAAACTGAATATTATAGTAAATTCCTATCTACAATAGAAGTAAGTGAAGAATTGACAGATCTCTTTGTAAAATTAAAGACAAAAGTACTAGAATATATAGAAAATAGATGTTCTTCAACAAACTAATATAGTATAATAAAGAAAAGATAAGGTGATAATATGAAAAATAATAGTGGATTTTCAATAGTAGAATTATTAATAGTAATATTAATAGCTGTAATACTAGCAGTAATTAGTTATCCAACAGCATCCAACATAGTAACATCAATAAAAGCTAATTCAATAGAAAAAGCTACAAAAAAAGGATTTGAGAAATACAAACAAGACTATGGAAATATTTTTTCACAAGATAAATGTTATGATGTTTCATTTAATTATTTAGTAAATAATAGATATATGGAACCAATAATAGATACAGATTGTAAAGGACATATACATGCAGTAAAAAATGGTAGTAATTATGAATATGAATACTACTTAAGATGTAGTAATAGTAAATATGAAATAATGGATAATTATAAAGAAATGGATGAAACTTGTAGTATTTTTAAAGAGGAGTGGTAGTAATGTCTAATAAAAAAGGTTTTACATTGATAGAGTTACTAGCTGTAATAGTAATACTGGGTGTAATTATGGTAATAGCAGTACCAGCAATAACTAATTATATAAATAATTCTAGAAAAGACTCATATATATCAACTGCAAAACAATATATTGATGCACTAAAAAAAGATATATTAAATGAAGAGTTTGATATGCCAGTTGAACATAATGATTCGACTTATATTAATTTATCATCAATAGAATTAAAAAATGATAAACATATAAGTCCATATAATAGTGACTTTAAAACATCTAAATCTTATGTAAGAATAGAAAATATTGGTACAAGTGATGAACCAAACTATAAATATTATTTTAGTGCAGAAGATGAAAAAGGAAATTGTATTAATAATATTGAAGAAAACAATTTAAAAAGAGAAGATGTAACATCTTCATGCACAATAGATTCAAAGATTAATTTAAATGTAGGAGATTTAGTATCATTAAATAATGGAGATGTCTTTAGAGTATATAAACCAACAACAGTAACAGACACTGATATTGAATTAATAAGTGAATATGGAATAAATACTACATATGAACAAGATTCACATAATCCAGAAATAGCATTTAATACAACAAGGAACTCAACTTATACTGGAAGCAAGGCAGAAGTAATAGTTAATAATTATGTTAATAGATTAAAAAGTAAATTAACAGGAAATATTACAGGTACATTACCATCATTAGAAGATGTTTGTAATATTATAAAGGTAACAACCCCAGAACCCGTTCCTGGAGTAACAGAACAATCAATGTATAATAATATACAAACAAGTAATAATTGGATTTTAAATATAAGTTATTGGCTAATAACACCTTATAACAATGAGATAAATTGGATAATAGATGGTAAAACAAAAAGCATTCATAATAGTTGGGCAGATAATGGAGTAAAGATATATATTAAACCAGTAATTACAATATCAAAAGAAAATATAAAATAAGTTTACAAATTATTAAAAATGGGTTATAATCAATGAATAAAAACGATGAAGTTGAGGAGTATGTTAAATTCTTTTAAAGAGAGTTCATGGTAGGTGTAAATGAATAGAGATATAACAGAAGGTAGCAATGGAGTTGAATTATTAAGTAAATAGATAATTACGTATTACGCGTTAAGTAAAATTAAGTGTATAGTGAAAACTATAAAACAAGGTGGTACCGCGGGTTAACTCGTCCTTATTATATAAGGAGGAGTTTTTTTTATGGATTACGAAAAGATAAAATTAAAATTTGATGAATATGTAAATACATTTGATATGACTAATAAAAATGTTAAATTAAAATATAATCATTCATTATCAACAGCAACATTAATGACAGAACTAGCATTTAGATTAGAACTATCTAAAGAAGAAATAATTCTAGCTAAAACAATTGGATTACTACATGACATTGGAAGATTTGAACAAGTAACAAAGTATAATAGTTATGAAGATGCTGATACAATGGATCATGCTGATTATGGCGTCGAGTATTTATTTAAAGAAAATCATATAAGAGAATTTATTGAAGATGAAAAATATGATCAATTAATAGCAAAAGCAATACTATATCATAATAAAATTAATATTCCTAATGATTTAACTGAAGAAGAATCAATGTACTGTAAAATGATTAGAGATATGGATAAAGTAGATATATATAAACAATTAGTAATAAATGATAATGTTGAATTTAATGAAAAAGATATAAGTGATAAAGTTATAGAAAAATTCAATAAAAAAGAAATGGTAAATAATTTAGAAGTAAAAACTAAAACAGATGGTATTATTAGATATATGGCATTCCTATATGATATTAACTATAAGGAATCATTTGATATCTTAATAGATACAGATAACTTTGAATTCTACTTAAGCATGATAGAAGTAGATGAAAAAAGTGAAAACAAGTTTAATGAATTAAAAACTATATGTTTAGAAGTAATTAAAAATAAAGAAATGAAAGGTGATAATAATGTTAGAGAAGAAATACAATCATAAAGAAGTAGAAGAAAACAAATATAAATATTGGTTAGAAAAAGATTATTTTACAGCAGGAAAAGATAAATCAAAGAAACCTTATTGTGTAGTAATACCACCTCCAAATGTAACAGGTAAATTACATTTAGGTCATGCTTGGGATACAACACTTCAAGATATTATGGTTCGTTATAAAAAAATGGATGGATATGATACTCTTTGGTTACCAGGAATGGATCATGCTGCAATTGCAACAGAAGTAAAAGTAGTAGAAAAATTAAAAAAACAAGGTATAGATAAATATGAATTAGGTAGAGAAGGATTCTTAGAAAAGACTTGGGAATGGAAAGAAGAATATGCTCTAAATATTAGAAATCAATGGGCTAAATTAGGATTAAGCCTAGATTATACTAGAGAAAGATTTACACTAGATTCAGGAATGAAAGAAGCAGTAGAAAAAGTATTTATAGATTTCTATAATAAAGGATACATATATCATGGTGAAAGAATTATTAACTGGGATCCACTTCAAAAAACTGCATTATCTAATGAAGAAGTTATTTATAAAGATACAGAAGGAGCATTCTATCACTTAAAATATATGATAGAAGGAACTAATGATTTCTTAGAAGTAGCAACAACAAGACCAGAAACATTATTTGGTGATACAGCAGTAGCAGTTAATCCAACTGATGAAAGATATAATAAATTAATTGGTAAAAATGTAATACTTCCAATAGTAAATAAATTAATACCTATAGTAGGAGATATTCATGCTGATCCAGAATTTGGTACAGGTA
>CAYMEJ010000028.1:4076-11859 GCA_964389735.1 uncultured Muribaculaceae bacterium | reverse complement strand
TAAAAGGAACAACAAAACCAGCTACAGTAGATAAAGTAAATTATCCTTATAATGAAATAGATGGAAAAGGAACAGAAGATGAACCATATTTAATCTATGATTTAGAGGACTTAAATGATGTTAATACTGAACTATATGCAAATTATAAATTGATGAATGATTTAGATATTACATCAGCAAATATTATGATAGGTGAAATAAAAGCACCATTTACAGGAATATTTGATGGTAATAATCATACTATAGATGGTTTAACTATCAATAAGACTACAAATTACAATGGGTTATTTGGAAGTATTAAAAATGCGACAATTAAGGATTTAAATGTAACTAATGTTAATATTACTGGTGCATCTTATACAGGATCACTAGTAGGACAAGCAGAAGGAAAAAATAATATTACTAACATTGATGTAACAGGTACAATTAATACAACAGGAGCTTATGTCGGTGGTTTAATTGGATATAATACAAATACAACAGAAGATGAAGAAATAATAAGTAATATAACAACAAATGTTACAATAACAGGAAATACTGCAAGTACTCATGTTGGTGGATTAATTGGATACAACCACTTAAATTCAATTGGAACAATAACAATAGATGAAATTGAAACAAATACACCAATAACAGGTAAACAATATTTAGGTGGATTAATTGGATACAACTACAATCAATTAGCAGGTACAATTAATATTTCTAATATAAGTACAACAGGTGATGTAACAGGAACAGGACCACAAAATGGTGGATTAATAGGAATTAATCATAACTTATCAACAGGAACTGTTAATATTTCTAGTTCAAATGCAACAGGAAATGTTAGAGGTACTAGTGAACAAGGTGGTTTAATTGGATACATCTATAATGTTTCAACAGGAAAGAACATAATAAAAGATGTATATGCAACAGGTAACGTTAATGGTACACTTCAAGTCGGTGGACTAATCGGATACTCATATGGAGCAGTACTTGGAACAAATACATTAGAAAATGCTTATTCAACAGGAATAGTAACTGCAACAGGAAATAACTCTGGAGGTTTAATTGGATGGTTAAGAGCAGTAAATGGTTCAACAACTACAATTAATAAAGCATATTCAGTAAGCAATGTAGCAGGAACAAATTACTCAGCTGGATTAATAGGACAAGTTAATTTTGCAAATATTAATGATGTATATTCAACAGGAACAGTAACAGGAACAGATTACATAGGATCATTAATAGGAACAATTAATAATTCTGAAATAAGTAATGCTTATGCAGTAGGAAAATTAACTGTCACTGGTGAAAATACTGGTGGTTTAGTTGGTACAGCTACAAGCACAACAGCAACAAATTCATATTTCTCTAGTCAAACAACTGGTTTAATAAGAACTGCAGTAGGTATAAATTTAAGAGTACCAAAATTATTATCAGTATCAACTTCATATACTGATTGGGACTTTGAAAACACTTGGGATATTGAAGAAGGATTAACTTTAGCATACTTAAAAGGTTTACCTAAACCAACAACAGTAAATAAAGATAATCTAGTATACGACGAAATAACAGGTGAAGGTACTGAAGAAAGTCCATACTTAATTCACAACTTAGCAGAATTAAATGATATGAGAAATGAATTAGGAGCACACTATAAATTAGTAAATGATATAGAAATACCTACTGAAACATTATTCGTTCCAATAGGTGAACTAAGAGCACCATTTAGTGGAGTATTTGATGGAAATAACCATACTATTAGTGGAATTAATATCAATAAAACAACATATGTAGGTATGTTTGGAGTAACAAAAGGTGCTACAATTAAGAACTTAACACTTGAAAACTTAGTTGTTAAGGGAACTACTTATGTAGGAGGATTAATTGGATACAATACTGATTCATTAAATGTTACAAATGTAACAATAAATGGAAATGTAACAGGTACAGGTTATGTAGGTGGATTAGTAGGATACACAAATACTACTACTGCAACAACAAATACATTTGATACAATCAACATTACAGGAAATGTAACATCAACTGGCGGATATAATGGAGGATTAATTGGTGACTATATTACAAATAATATAGATGCTGATTCAACATTTAATAATATAAATATCAATGCAACAATTAAAGGTACTACATATACTGCAGGATTATTAGGATATACAGTTAATACAATGGCATCAGATGTAACATTAACAAATATAACTTTAGCAGGAACTTTAACAACTGGTGGAGAATCAGGAGGATTCCTTGGATACTTTGATAATCACTCAGGAGGAACAATAACAATAGATGAAATTCATTCATCATCAAGTATTACTGGTAATGCTGCACAATTAGGTGGATTAATTGGTGAATTATATAATACTTCAGCAGGAACAATAACAATGGACCATATGACTTCAACTGGAAATGTTACACAAACAGGAAATGTAACATCAACAGGAGGATTAATTGGATTAATTAACAATAGATCAACTGGAGTTATTAAATTAGATAATTCATCATCATCAGGAATAGTAATAGGTAAAGCTTATACTGGTGGTATAATTGGATATATTTACAATCATACAGGTGGTCAAGTATTAGTAAATGAAGTATCAACTACTAGTACAATAACAGGTACTGCACAAGTAGCAGGTATTGTTGGATATAGTTATAATAACGGAGCAGGAATTCTTGAAATAAAGAATAGTGAAGTTACAACAGGAACAATAACTGCCACAGCAAATGATGTAGGTGGTATTGTTGGTCAACAATATAATAACGGAACAGGTATAACAAGATTTATTAATTTAACAAATGAAGTACCAGTAAAAGGAGTATCACAAGTAGGTGGTATAATTGGATACTTATACGAATATAATGCAAATCAATATATATCAGATACATTAGTAGCAACAAACAATGTAACAGCAACAGGAAATAATGTAGGAGGATTAATTGGTTATGTATATAATAGAACAACAGGTGTTAATACAATTACTAACTCTTACTCTACAGGAAACGTAAGTGGTGTTGCACAAGTAGGAGGATTAATCGGATATAATCAATCATCAGGTGCTACTACAATGACAATAAGTAAAACATATGCAACAGGAGATGTAACAGGAACAAATAACAATACTGGTGGATTAATCGGATACTTAAATGGAACAACAGTTGCAAAAAATATACTTGAAAAATCATATTCTACAGGAACAGTAACTGGACCAAATTATGTAGGTGGTTTAGTTGGACAATTATACAATGCAACAGTAAATGATTCATATACAACAAGTGAGGTTAATAATACAACAAACTATGCAGGAGGTCTTTCAGGATATGCAACAGGATCTAAATTACTAAATGTATATGCTGTAGGAAAAGTAACAACACCAGGAGTAAACACTGGAGGATTAATTGGAGTTGCATCTAATTCAACAGCAACAAACTCATACTTCTCAAGTGAAACAGTTGGATTAATAAGAACTGCAGTAGGAGAAAACAGAAAAATCAAATCATTAACTTCTAAATCATTAAGTTATACTGATTGGGATTTTGAAGAAACATGGGATATTGAAGAAGGTACAACATTAGCATACTTAAAAGGTTTACCAAAATCAGATAAGACAAACCTATCAAATTATTCATATATAACATATGACGGATTAGGTACAGTAGAAGATCCATATCAAATAACTACATATGAACAATTAATCAATGTTAGACATGGTTTAAATGATAATTACATATTAATGAATGATATAGAAATACCTGAAGGTGAAACAATAGAAACACTTAGTGAATTATCAGCACCATTTACAGGAACATTTAATGGTAACGGATTTACAATTAATAATGTTAAAATAAATAATACATTGTTATATGGTGGATTATTTGGAGCAACTAAAGATGCTACAATAAAAGACTTAACTCTAACAAATGTAGATATTAATGGTAGTCTAAGAACTGGTGGATTAATCGGATATGCATCAGGTAATACAACTATTACTAATGTAGGTGTTAATGGTACAATTGTTGGTAACGGAACTGAAACAGGTGGATTAATTGGTACATTATATGGAACAGCTAATATAACAGGCGGAACATCTAATGTAACCGTAACAGGTAAAGGTAACCAAACAGGTGGTCTTATAGGTTATGCTTATAGAGATGCTGAGGGAGATATTACAATAAAAGATACAAATGTAACTGCAAATGTAACTTCAACAGGATCATATGTAGGAGGATTAGTAGGATACACTCATAATTTAGTTGATGGTATTATTACAATAGATAATGTAACAACATCTGGTACAGTATCAGGAGCTAATCAAATAGGTGGTATCGTTGGATATGCACTAAATGTTAAAAATGGTATTGTAAAAGTAATTAATTCAAACAGTTCAGTAAATGTAACAGGAACTGCAAACGATGTAGCTGGAGCAGTAGGACAATTAAGTAATAGTGCAACAGGTAACATGATAGTACAAAATGTTCATACAACAGGAACTGCAAACGGAAAAGTTAGTTCAGCAGGATTAGTAGGATACTTATATAACAACGCAACAGGAACTATAGAAGTTTCAGAATCATCAGCAACAGGAAATATCACTAGTACAGCAAATCAAATAGGTGGATTAATAGCAATAGCATATAACAATTCAACAGGAACAATAAATATGGAAGAAAATTCAGCTGAAGGTATTGTAAAAGGTACAAGTGAAGTTGGAGGATTAATCGGATATATTTACAATAAGATGACTGGATCTGTAACATTAATAGACTCATATGCAACAGGAAATGTTGAAGGAACTACTCATATTGGTGGTTTAGTAGGATACAATTATCAAGTTGCAAAAGGATCTAATGCAATATCTAAGTGTTACGCAACAGGAAATGTAACAGGAACAGGTAACTATGTAGGAGGATTCATTGGATTAGCCCAAGCAGTAACTGGTTCAACTACTACAATTGATAAGACATACGCAACAGGAACAGTAACAGGACCTACCTATGTAGGTGGTTACATTGGACAAGCAACATACAATGTAATTACAGATAGTTTCTCTACTGGTGAAACAACTGGAACAAATTATGCATCATCATTCATTGGATATTCAACATATTCAACAATAATGAATGCATATACAACAGGAAAACTAGTAAGTACAGGTGCAAATATAGGTAGTTTAGTAGGAGCCTCAGTAAGTTCAAATGCATATAACTCATACTTTACTAGTGAAACAACTAGAACAATAAAAACAGCACTTGGAATAAATGTTAGAGTTGTAAAAATGTTATCAGAATATACAAGTTACACTGATTGGGATTTTGATACAGTATGGACTATTGAAGAAGGACAAACTTTTGCATACTTAAGAAATATGCCAAAACCAACTTCAGTAGAATCTACAACATTGAATTATTCAAATATGGAAGGTACAGGTACAACTGAAAATCCATATGTTGTAAAAACTATAATAGATTTACAAAGTATAAGTGCAGAATTAGATAAAAATTATGTATTAGATAATGATATTGAGGCACCTATAGAGTACAATTTCGTACCTATAGGGGATTCTACAACACCATTTACAGGAACATTAAATGGTAATAATCATACAATAAATAATTTAACAATCAATAGTGTATTTAGCGACACAGGATTATTTGCAGCAACAAAAGAAGCAACAATAAAAGATTTAACATTAACAAATGTTAATATTAGTGGTACTTCTGATGTTGGAGGATTAATTGGAACTGCAATTGATGGAAATACAATATCAAATGTTAATGTAACAGGAGTAGTAAAAGGTACAGCAAATAATATTGGAGGACTAATCGGTTACACTAACAATAATTCTAGTAATAATTTAATGGTAACGAATTGTTCATCAACAGCAACAATAAATGGTATAGCACAAACAGGAGGATTGATTGGATATGTTTACAATCAATCAACTGGCTCTAATTTAATTGGAAGTTCATATTCAACAGGAAATGTAACTTCAACTTCTAATAATGTTGGAGGATTAATTGGTTATATTAATTCAACAACAGCTGAGTTAATAACTATAAGCAAATCATATGCAACGGGAAATATTACTTCGTCTTCCAATAATATTGGAGGATTAGTAGGAAATTCTAATAATTTAAATATAATTAATACATATTCAACAGGAATAATAACTGGTAGTAATTATATTGGAGGATTAATAGGTAATGCAAGTAATACTAATATAGAAAATTCGTATACAGTAAGTGAAATAAATTCAACTGGTGTAATAGGTGGAATGGTGGCTGCATCAGCAAACTCAGTATCAACAAATTCATATTTTTATCCAGAAGCAGCAAACACTAGTAATACGTCTTTAGGTATTGCACTGGATGGTGAATCAGCAAGTACTGGATCAGAAATATACAATGGATTTGATTTTATTGGAACATGGGATATGGAAACAGGAACAACTTATCCATACTTAAAAAATATGAATATTCCGCTTGAAGATATAAAATTAAATGTTGTTGGAACAATAACAAGTAATAGCTTAGAAGAACTTGTAAAAAATATTAATGTAATTTCTACTAAAAAAACAACAAGATTTACTGCCATAGTAAATGGTGAAGAGTACAAAATCAGATTCTATTTATATGATGGTAATCAAATATGGAATACAAATAAAACATTTGGAACAGTTAATGATGTTGCATCATCCTCAAGAAATGCAGAAAGAATGGTAATAGTAAAAGTAAATGGTGATTTAACTATTAGTGAAGGTGTTAAAGTTACAACTTATAATACAATTTATGGTGGAACAAAAGGCTTATTCTTATATACAACAGGAACACTTACTAATAACGGAACAATATCAATGACTGCAAGAGGTGCAAGAGCAGTAGGACAAAATGTTTACTTGTTTAAAAATGCAGATGATACATATGAATTTGTACCAGCAACAGGTGGAGCCGGTGGTGCCAGTGGAAGAGGCGGAAACTGTTCAGATGTAAATGGTGCATATGGAGCAAATGGAACAAAAAGATCAACAGCTGGTGGAGGAGCCGGCGGAGCAGGATGCGTATCAACTTCAGGTGCAGGTTCAGCAGGAACGTCATACTCAGGAGGAACTGGTGGAGGTAGTGCACCAGGTGATAGAGGATCAGCACAATCTGGTTTACCAAATGGTGGAGCAGGTGGTAATACCTATACATCAAATGGAGCCGGCGGAGCAGGAAATCCAGCTGGTGCAGGAGGAAGAAATGGTTATAATGGAACAAATGGAACTGGTGGACTACTAATAATTTATGGTAATAATATTAATAATACTGGAAGTATTAGTTCAAATGGTTCAAACGGTGGTCAAAGAGGCGAAGGATATTATGGAGCTGGATCATCTGGTGGCGGATCAATCAATATCTTCTATAATGAATCTTATGAAAGTAGTGGTGCTATCACTGCTGCCGGTGGTGGAGTAACAGGTAGAAGTTTTGGATTAGGTGGAGCCGGTGGAACTGGTTCAATCACAATAGGATCTATATCTACTGGAACATTCGTAGCAAATTAATAAATAATATGTTAAAATAAACCAAAGGAGAAATCACATGGAAAAGAAAGAACGTAAACAAACAAATAAAAATACTAAAAAAGTTACTACAACTAAGAAAAAAGAACAACCAAAACCAATAGTAGTAAAAGAAGAAAAGAAAGATATTAAAACTTTCATTAATAAAAATAAAAAAGTTCTTATAATAGTAGGAGCAGCAGTAATACTTGCTGCTGCATCTACTACTACATATTTTGTGT
>CAYMEJ010000028.1:0-3976 GCA_964389735.1 uncultured Muribaculaceae bacterium | reverse complement strand
ATAGTAGGAGCAGCAGTAATACTTGCTGCTGCATCTACTACTACATATTTTGTGTTCTTTAATAAAGAAGAAAAAGAAGTAAAAAGAGAAAGTACGATTGATAAAGACAATCCAACATATGATGGTAAAAAAATCTACAAAGATGGAGATAATACTATTATTGAAGAAAATAATAATAGTAAAACTATAGAAAAAGTTAGTTCAGAAAATAACAGTATGACTAAAGCTAGTAGTAAAATCCAAAAACAATACGAATTTACAGATGTAAAAGTAAAAACTACATCTGCAAAATCAATAATAACTGGAGAAGTAAAAAATGTTAGCAGTAAATACTCAGATATCGTAATTAATGTTAAATTCTATAAAGCTGATTCAGTAGTAGGTAGTGCATCTAAACAAATAAAGGATTTAAAAAAATCAAAGAAAAAATCATTTAAAATAGAAATATTAGGTGATTATACAGATTGTACTTATAAAACAATTGTAGAATACGTTAAATAGTGTGATTTAAATAGGAGTGGTAGTATGAGAAAATTATATAAAAGAGAATGGATATTAATAATAATAGCAATTATTTCATTAGGTGTATTAGCATTTACATTAATAAAAACTGATAATACAAAAGCAAATCCAGAAATAATAAGTGATAATATATTATCTGATGTAGTAATTGATAATGTATCAGTTACAAATGTAGAAATTAACTATGAAAATAAACTAACTACATATACAGCAGATATAACAAATATGAATAAGAATGATTATAAATTATTGAACATATCATTAACATTCAAAGATGACAAAGATAAAACTATTGCTACTCTAATAGGTTATGTAGGTGAAACATTACAACCAGGTGTTAAAAAAACAATAACAGCAAGTGTTGATATGGATGTAACTAATGCCACAAAACTTAAATATATTATAAATAAATAAGAGCTAATGCTCTTTTTTTATGTCAAAAGAGCCTAAATGTGATAAAATATATTAAGTAGGATGTGATTACATGAAAAAAAATACATTTATGCAAGGTGCTTTTATTGCAACTATGGGGATTGTATTAAGTAAGATATTAGGAATAATTTATGTAATACCCTTTTATGCCATAATAGGTTCAAAAGGTGGAGCACTATATGGATATGCATATAATATATATTCATTATTCTTAGGAATATCTTCAGCTGGTATACCACTAGCAATAAGTAAAATAATAAGTGAATATAATACATTAGGATATTATAGTGCAAAAGAAAGAGCATTTAAAATAGGTAAGAAAACTCTTAATACAATGGGTATATTATGTTTCTTAATTCTATTTATATTTGCCCCAGCTATATCACATCTAATAATAGGCAATGTAACAGGAGGTAATTCTCCAGAAGATGTTACATTTGTAATAAGAGTTATTTCTACTGCTATATTAGTAGTACCAATATTAAGTATATATAGGGGATATTTACAAGGTCATAAATATATTACTCCAACTTCTATATCCCAAGTACTAGAACAAATTGTAAGAGTAGTTATAATAGTTGCAGGTAGTTTCTTATCTCTAAAAGTATTTAAATTATCTTTAAAAACTACAGTAGGTGTATCTGTATTTGCTGCAACAGCAGGAGCACTCATTTCTTATTTCTATTTATTTAGAAAGGTTATAAAGAATAAAACGGAATTACAAAAAAAATCTAAGAGTATTGAAGAACCAATCATAACAGATAAAGAAATATTTAAAAAAATTATCTTCTATGCTTTACCATTTATTATGATAGATGTATTTAAATCATTATATAATTCAGTTGATATAATAACTTTAGTTAAAACATTAGTAAATGGATTAGAATATAAAACAGCCTTTGCTGAATCAATAATGAGTGTAATATCTACATGGGGATTAAAATTAAATATGATAGTAATTGCAATTACTACAGGTGTAATGGTAAGTTTAATACCTAATTTAACTAGTAGTTTTGTTAATAATGATATGGTAGATGTAAGAAGAAAAATAAATAAAACACTTCAAATGCTATGCTATATTGTAATACCTATGATTGTAGGATTAAGTATATTAGCTAAACCAGTATGGACTATATTTTATGGTGCTAATGCTGCTGTAAGTTATGGTACACAAGCATATCAATATTATGTATTTGTAGCATTTGCAGTAACAATGTTTACTTCAACTATTACAATAGTACAAGTATTAAAAGAATATAAAATGGTATTTATAAGTTTAATATCAGGTTTATTATTTAAAATAATATTTAATATTCCATTTATCTATGGATTTAATAGATTAGGTTTACCAGCATATTATGGTGCAATAACTGCAACAATATGTGGATATTTTGTATCAGCAGGTATATCATTAGTATTCCTAAATAAAAAATTCAAAGTAAAATATGAAGAAACTGTAAAGAAATTAATAAATATATTAATATCAGTATTAATAATGGCAGCAGTTCTATTATTATTAAAAATATTCATACCTTTCACAATAAAGAGTAGACTAATTAATATATTAATAGTAGGATTATATGCAATTATAGGTGCAGTAACATACTTATTCTTAACTATAAAGAATAAAACATTTACATCAATATTTGGAGATAATTTATTAAAAAAATTAAACAAGAAAAAGAAATAGGTGATAATATGAAATTTGAAGTCCTAAACGAAGAAGAATACAATGATTTTTTAAAAACCAATGAACAAACTTCATTTATGCAAACAATAGAATTAGGTAATTTAAAAAAAGAATATGGACAAAAAGTACATCTAGTAGGTATAAAAGAAAATAAAAGAATAGTAGCAGCATCTCTTTTATTAGAAACTAAAACTATTCTAAATAAAAAAATCTTTTATGCACCAAGAGGACTCATAATAGATTATCATAATTATAAATTATTAGAATTTTTTACAAACGAATTAAAAAAATATATAAAAGAAAAAAATGGATTCATCTTAACAATAGATCCCAATATTGTATACAGAACTAGATCAAGTGATGGAGATATATTAGATGATGATAAAGTAAAAGATGATGAATCAATCAATAATTTAAAGAAATTAAATTATAAACATAGAGGATTCAACCTATATTTAGATGCACTACAAGCAAGATGGTGTTATCGAATGAAAATAGAAAATACATATGAAGAAAAAAAAGAAAGATTTGGTAAAAGTACAAGAAAAAATATAGAAGCATGTTATAAAAAAGGATTACAAGTAAGAAAAGGTAAAATAGAAGATTTACCTACATTGACAGAAATATTTGATCTTACATCAAAAAGAAAAGATTTCTTTTCAAGAAGTCTAAACTACTATCAATTAATGTATAAAAATATGAGTAATTTAATGACTATATATATTTCTTATTTAGATCCAGAAACATATTATAATCATACTTTAGATTTATTAAATAAAGAAAAAGAAAATAATAAAGTAATTGAAGAAAAAATGAAAATAGATAAAGTAGGTAGTAAACTTACTAATCAAAAAGAAACAAGTGATAAATTACTTGTAAAGTATGAAACAGAATTAGAAAAAGCAACTAAATTTAAAAAAGAAAATCCTAATGGAAAAGATATTGGATGTCTATTATCAATAAAATCAGGTAATGAGTATTTAACATTATCAAGTGGAGTATTAGAAGAATATAAGTCATTTACACCTAAATATGCTATGTATGATAAACATATTCAAGATGCATATAAAGAAGGATTTAAGTATTGTAATTTCTATGGAATAACAGGAGATTTTGATAAAAATAATAGATATTATGGTATATATGAATTCAAAAAAGGATTCGATGGAAATGTAATTGAATATATAGGAGAATTTGAATTAAAAGTATCAGGCTTCTATTCAATATATAAGTTCTTAAAAAAAATAAAAGGAATAATAAAAAAAGATAATTAATTGTGATGTGAACCCCGTTTAGTAGACATCAATAAAAAAGAACGCTAGTAAATTCTAG
>CAYMEJ010000027.1:0-12215 GCA_964389735.1 uncultured Muribaculaceae bacterium | reverse complement strand
GTGTTTGGCTACGAACCAAAAGGTCAGGGGTTCGAATCCCTTCGGGCGCACCATATATCGAGAAGTGGCTCAATTTGGTAGAGCACTTGGTTTGGGACCAAGGGGTTGCAGGTTCAAATCCTGTCTTCTCGACCATTTTGTTTATTAAGATTCTATAATTTGTTATAGAATCTTTTTGTTTATAATATAATTATTTTTTCCTTTTTGTGGTATAATATTTATTATTAGGAGGAATGGTCATGATTAATGAAAATTTAATGAAAAAAATACGTTATTTATTAAGTTTTAAATTTAATTCAGATGAAGAGCCAAAATATATTCCTCTTCTTGAAAAAGTTTTTTATGATTTTATAATATCAATGGAAGAAAATTATAATTTTGATTCAAATAAAAATACATATTATAATTTATTATTAAATAAATTAAATCATCATATTAAATCAATTATCATTCCATCTGATACCTTTTATTATCATCCTTTAGGTTTTTTGGAGTTAAGTACAAATTTATCTGATAAGATAAATAAATATGAAATTTTAGATGTCAAAATTAATCAAAGATTGAAGGAAGAAATCTTTAAGGTTAATTATTTTTATCAATTATTATTAGTTATAAAAACTACTAAAACACATATTGGACTTTGTTCTACAAATTCTAATGATGTTGATAAATATAATTTTACTCTCGGTGCTGAATACTTTGGTGAAGATAAAAACAGTATATTAGAAAAAGTTTTTACAGAGGTTGAAGCGTTAGAATTAGTTGGATGTAGTAAATTATATAAAAATAAATATAATGTTATGTATCCTGATGCGACTACACATACATTTTTTATGTATTTAAAATCTTTAGATTTTAAATATTGTGATGCAGTTAATATGCTGAAAATATTAGAAATTATAGTTGGAAAAACATATTTAATAGATGCTGAAATAAATGATTATAAAAAATTTATTAATGAATTTAATGATAAGTATGATAATACACTTGGTAATATAAGATATGATATTAATAATCATAATAAGAGGGTTCAGACATATTGGAATTTAATATCTGACCTTATATATGCTATAGTAAACGAAAAATCTCCATATAGAAAAATAGAGTATATAAAGGTATTAAATTATAGGTTATTTAAATTATACGAGATAAAGGTAGATGAAATTATTAGTAATAATTATACTGATGATGATATTCAAAATATTAGTAAAGAAATAAAAATATTAGAAGAAAACATGCTATATGATGCAGATGTTAGATTACATAAACAAATGAAACATGTTATATTATTAAATAATATTAAAAATAAAATTTCTAAATTAAGTAATAATAGTAATAATATTTTTGATTTGAAGGAATATAAAGTTTTTACATCTGATAAGAGTAAAGTTAGAGTTTTGAAATCTTCTTTTAAACCACTAAGTATAAATAATAATTATATTACTATTGATGTATTAGAAAATATTATACTTGAAGATAGAAATTTCTTAAGATTTAATGCAAAGGTAATTGATTCTAATTTAAATATAATAAAAAAATATGATAATTTATTTATATTGATAGATAAAGTTAAATTCTTATATACATCATTTGAATTAGGGGTTATTACAAAGGAATCAGATTCTGTTAGAACAGCTTTAGCAGTAAGGTTGGTTAACGAAGATATTATGAATGTAATTATTGCATCTAGAAGTGGTTTTGTTGGAGAGTTTATTTATTCTGATATAGACAAAAGATGTATTATTTATAAGAACGATAAAATAGTTGAATATTTAAAAAATAAAAGTAAATAGGAGTTAGACATGAGAAGTAAAAAAAGTTTATGGTTGATGTTGTTTATGATTGGATATATTATATTTGAAGAAATTATTTTCTCTATTTCTGCATTTGGCAATATATCTATTTATACAATATTATTATCAATTCCTATTGGTGGAATATTATATTTATTAACTAATTTCTTAAAAGAAAAAGTTAATCATGTATTTGTGTATATATTATTTTCATTAATAACAATATTATTTGCAGCACAACTTGTGTATTATGATATATATCAATCAGTAATATCATTTTTCTCAATAGTAAATGGTGGAGGACAAGTATTACAATTTTATGATAAGATTTTAAGTACTATTATGAGTAATGCAATATATATAATATTGTTATTCGTTCCATTAATTACATTTATTGTAATGGATGTTAAAAAATTCTTTGATTATAGAAATAGTAAATTGAAAAAGAAAATTATTTTATTTATTTCTTTAATTTGTTTTAATTTTGCCATTTTATTGAGTATGAAAGTAATAAATACTAATGAATTATATTCTAATGAAAATCTTTATTATAATGTTCATGCTCCATTATTAACAACAAATAAAATGGGTATTGTTACTATGATGAGATTAGATTTACAGAGACTGGTATTTGGATTTGAAGATAAAGATATAGAAATTCATGAAGAAGAAAAAGAAAAAATTATACCTGAAACAAAGTATAATGTAATGAAAATAAATTTTGATGATTTAATAAGTAAGGGAACTAATGAAACAATAAAATCAATAGATGAATATATTAATAATCAAAATCCTAGTAAGCAAAATGAATATACAGGGATGTTTAAAGGAAAAAATTTGGTTGTTTTTGTAGCAGAGGCTTTCAGTGAGTTAGCAATTGATAAGAATTTAACTCCAACTTTATATAAATTATATAATGAGGGTTTCCAATTTGATAATTTTTATACGCCAGTGTTCCCAGTATCTACAGCAGATGGTGAATATATAACAGATACTTCATTAATACCTAAAGAGGGAGTATGGAGTTTGTTTAAAGTAAAAGATAATTATATGCCGTTTTCATATGCTAATATGTTTGAAAACTTAGGATATTCATCTAATGCATATCATGATAATACTGCTACATATTATAAGCGCAGTGATTACATAAAAGCAATGGGTTATAATAGTTTTAAAGCTTGTGGAGCAGGATTAGATATAAATTGTAGAATTTGGCCTGAAAGCGATTTAGAAATGATTCAAGCAAGTACTAATGATTATATAAATAATGATAAATTTCTAGCATATTATATGACAGTAAGTGGACATTTGGAATATACAAGAAATGGAAATATGATGGTTTCTAAAAACTGGGATGCAGTTAAGAATTTAAATTACTCTAATAAGGCAAAAAGTTATTTATCATGTAACATTGAATTTGATAAAGCGTTAGAGGAATTAATAAAAAGACTAAAAACTGCCGGTAAATTAGATGATACAGTAATTGCAATAAGTGGAGATCATTATCCATATGGGTTAAGTGTAGATGAAATTAATGAATTATCTACTTATCAAAGAGATGAAAATTTTGAGATTCATGCTATGCCTTTTCTAGTATGGAATAGTACTATGAAAAAACCTGTAAAAGTAACTAAAATAGGAAGTAGTTTAGATGTATTACCGACTTTAATGAATTTATTTGGAATGGAATATGATTCAAGATTAATGATGGGAAGAGATATTCTTTCAGATTCAGATTCATTGGTGATTTTCTCTAATAGAAGTTTTATAACTGAAAAAGGTAGATATAACTCTATTACTAAGCAATTTACACCAAATAAAGGTATTGAAGTAGAGGATGATTATGTAAATAAAGTATCATCAATTATTTATAATAAATATAAATATTCTAGATTGATACTTGAAAATGATTATTATAGAAAATTGTATACTAGATTAGGATGGACAGTAAAATAGTGTAATTTTTTGTAAAAATTTAAAAATATATATAACTTAAATTATGGTATATGCTATAATTTAAGAGAGCCTAAGAGGTTTTCTCTTAGGTCTTTTTTTGTTTTTGGAGAGGAGTGAAAAAATGACAAAATATGTTTTCGTAACAGGAGGAGTTGTATCTGGTTTGGGGAAAGGTATAACGGCGTCTTCCTTAGCACTTTTATTGAAATCACGCGGATATAAAGTGTTTATGCAAAAGTTTGATCCCTATGTTAATGTTGATCCAGGAACTATGTCACCATTTCAGCATGGTGAGGTATTTGTTACAGCAGATGGGTCTGAAACTGATTTGGATTTAGGACATTATGAAAGATTTATTGATGAAGAATTAAATTATACTTCTAATATAACAACAGGTAAAATTTATTCTACAGTAATAGAAAAAGAAAGACGTGGAGATTATTTGGGAGGAACTGTACAAATTGTTCCACATGTTACTAATGAGATTAAAAATAAAATATATGAAGCTGGTACTACTAGTGAAGCAGATGTAGTAATAACTGAAATAGGTGGAACAGTAGGGGATATTGAATCTTTAGCTTTCTTAGAAGCACTTAGACAAGTTAGATATGAAAAAGGTTCAAGTAATACTTTTTTTGTACATACAACTTTAATACCATATATATATGGTTCTAACGAATTAAAAACAAAACCTACTCAACATAGTGTTATCGAACTTAGAAGAGTGGGAATACAACCTGACATGATTGTATGTCGTACACCAATTCTTTTAGATGAAGATATGAAGAAAAAAATATCAATGTTTTGTGATGTGCCTTCTAGTAATGTTATTGATTCGGTTGATGTAAAAAATATATATCAAATTCCTGTTAATTATTATGAAGAAAAAGCTGATGAAATTTTATTAAAACAATTAGAGTTACCATTAAAGAAGATGAATTTAAAACATTGGACTGATTTAATTGATCGTGTTAATAAACTTGATAAAGAAATAGAAATTTCTTTAGTAGGAAAATATGTTGGTTTACATGATGCTTATTTATCAGTCATGGAATCTTTAAAACATGCTGGATATAAACACAATGTAAAAATAAATATTAATTGGGTTGATAGTGAAGCTTTGGAAAATGAAAAGGATTTATCAAAAGTATTTAAAAATAGTAAGGGTATAATAATTCCTGGTGGATTTGGTAATAGAGGAATTGAAGGAAAAATAATGGCAGCTGAGTATGCAAGAACAAATAAAATTCCCTATTTAGGAATATGTTTAGGTATGCAGATAGCGGTTATAGAGTTTGCAAGGAATGTTTGTGGAATAAAAGATGCAACATCAACTGAGTTTGATGAATTAACTGAAAATCCTATTATTGATTTAATGTCTGATCAAAAATCAATAATTAACAAAGGTGGCACGTTAAGATTAGGTAATTATGAATGTTTATTAAAAAAAGGAACTTTAGCATATAAAGATTATAATCAAGAAACAATTTATGAAAGACATAGACATAGATATGAGTTTAATAATAAATATAAAAAGGTTTTAGAAAAAAACGGAATGATTTTTTCTGGTATTAACCCTGAAAGTGATTTAGTAGAAATTATTGAATTATCTAATCATCCACACTATATTGCTTGTCAATTCCATCCAGAATTTAAAAGTAGGCCAAATAGATGTCATCCATTGTTTGATTCATTTATTGGTGCTAGTGTAAATAAAAAATAAAAAAAGTAAAAGATTTTGTTGACAATATATTGCTAAAAGTGTTAATATTAATTTGCTAATGCAGTTATCTAGTGCCTATGAAAACTGTATTATGTAAATTATGGGGCATTAGCTCAGCTGGGAGAGCGCCACGCTTGCACCGTGGAGGTCAGCGGTTCGATCCCGCTATGCTCCACCATAATTGGTATTAATCCTTGGCAACAAGGTTTTTTTAAAATTAAATATTTGGTACATTATTCGAAAGGATAAGCCACAAAGCTATAGGGTCTAAGCTTTTAAGTATGACAGCCAGTTGCAAAGAATATAATCTTCTTATATTATTTATTATTTTCTTTTCCATATCTTAGTAATTAAATTTGAAGATTTATATTCTTTTTATAGCAAACTGGTCAATCATACTTTTGGTTGACTTTTTTCGTGTTTTGAATTATAATATGCAGTACACAAGGGGTTTTTTACATAATAAAAGGAGGGTTTTAAGATGAGTGATGGTAAAAATGTCGCAAAATCAAAAATGATTGAGGCAAGTTTTAAAAATGCTTTAAATGCTGTAATTAAAGATTTTCCAAATGGAAATGAATTTTATAATGATATTTTGGAACAAAAAAATAGAATTTTAAGCGAGTACTATAAAACTACTGATATTAATGTAGAAATTTTTATGTCTTGGAGAATTAGAGATTATTTATTTTTAAGAATGAAGGAAAAATATTTGACAGATGTAGATTCAGAGATAGAAACATTAGATAATTTAAAGAAGATTGTTGATCCTTTTATTAACAAATATTTAATTATGAATGATTATAAATATTCTTCAAATAGACGTGAAGATATGTATATGAGTGTATTAGAAAATTATGATGGTAAAGAACATTTACCACAATTAGTTCTTAATGCGATTATTACTGATATTAAAAATGAAAATAAAATTGAAGAAAAGCAAGTAGAAGAACCTATAATTGAAGAAAAACAAATAGTAATAGATAAACCTATAATAGAGGAAAAATCAGTAGTAGTGCAAAAACCTATTGTAGAACCAGAAAAGAAAGATAATGCTAATAGAAAAAATACTCAAAATAAAAAAATAATTTATTCTACTAAAAAATCTATTGTTGTTTCTAATACAATGAAAGAAGCAAAAGAAAAAATAGAAGCAATAGTAGAAAAAGAACCTATTATAATTTCTAATTTAGAAGATGTAATTGATGTTAGTAAAATAAATAATGATGATAGTAAAAAGAGTGAATTAGTAATACAATCTAATGATAAAGAATTAGAAAATGATAATTCTAATGATAGTGCATTAACATTGAGAGGACAATTATTAGTTCAAAAAATGAAAGCTGAAAAAGAATTAAGAGAAAAGCAAAGTAAAAAATCTGTTGATAAACAAGTAATTGTTAAAAAAGAAAAACCAATTAAAAATGATGTATCTTCAAAAGAAAAAACAGTAGAAACAAAATTAAGTAATATTGGTTTAAATGAAGATGGTCAAAAAATGGTTGCAAGTTATTTAATAAAAAAGGAACAATCAAAAAAAGAAACTATTTCTGCACCTGTTGTTGAGAAAAAAGTTATTGAGAAGAAAATAAACAATGTTGATCAAGTATCAGCAAGTTTAACATTAAGAGGACAAATAATAGCACAAAAATTAAAAGAAAAAAAAGAACAAGAAGTAAACCAAGAAAAAGATAATAGTATTTCAGAACCAAAATCTGTAATAAAAAATTTGGTTGTTGATAATCCTGAATTAATTAAAAAATCATATGGTAAAACATCAAAACCATATTTGTATACAAAAAGAGAACAAAGGGTGGTAGAACATGTTGATTCAGTGGCAAAAACACCTGCATATTCTGGAATAGTAAGACAACCTGAAAAATCTTCAACATTACTTATTTTAAATAAATTAAAGAAAGATAATATTGATTTAGTTAGTTATATTTTTCATCTGTTAGATATTTCTGATTTAATTGAAGATAAAAGTGATTTTGAATTTGCTATGTTAAAATATGGATATTTAAATGATAAGTATTATTCAGATGATGAAATAATGAAATTAATGAAAATAAGTAAAGATGAAATTATTTCAAAAAACAATAGATGTTTATTATTATTGTTTGAAGAAATTAATAAATTAGTAATTCTTAGAAAGAGTCAAGAAGAGTCATTAACATTAAGAAAAGAAAAGTCATAATATGACTTTTTTTGTTTATATTTGTGTGTTATACTAAATATGTTGAGGTGAAAATATGAAAGTATTATTATATACAGAAGGTTTAAATACTATAGGTAATTCAGGATTAGGAAAAGCTTTGAAACATCAAATGAAAGCTTTGGAATTGAATAATGTTGAATATACTACAGATCCAAAGTGTAATGATTATGATGTTGTTCATATAAATTTCTATGGTCCTAAATCTTATTCTTTAGCAAAAAAAGCTCACAAGAATGGTAAAAAAGTAGTTTATCATGCACATAGTACTGAAGAAGATTTTAAGAATTCTTTTATTGGTTCAAATTTAGTATCTCCATTATTTAAAAAATGGATTATGAAGTGTTATAATTTAGGCGATGTTATTATAGCACCAACTCCATATACCAAAAAATTATTGGAAAACTATGGAATAAAAAGACCAATATATGCAATTTCTAATGGTATTGATTTAGAAAAATTTCAAACAAATGAAGAATTAGCAGAAAAATTTAGAAAATATTTTAATTTTAGTAAAAAAGATAAAATTATTATTAGTTGTGGAATATATGTAAATAGAAAAGGTATAAAAGATTTTGTTGAATTAGCTCGCAGATTACCTGAATATAAATTTGTGTGGTTTGGTTCAAGTTCGTTAACTTTTTCTACAAAAGATATTAAGAAAGCAGTTCGTACTAAACTAGATAATTTATTTTTCCCGGGATATGTTGATATTGATATATTAAGGGGAGGTTATAGTGGAGCAAATCTATTTGTTTTTCCAACCTTTGAAGAAAATGAAGGAATTCCTGTTATGGAAGCTTCAGCTTGTAAACTTCCATTAATGGTTAGAGATATTCCAGTATTTGATGATTGGCTAATTGATAATGTTAATGTTTATAAGGCTAAAGATGTAGATGATTTTGAGAAAAAAATAAAACAATTTATGAACGGAAAATTAAAATCAATAAGTAAAGATTCATATAATGTAGCAACTGATAGGGATATTAAAAAGATTGGTAAAAAATTAAAGAGTGTTTATGAAGAAGTCTTAAGTAAATAAGACTTTTTCTTTTTTATTTATAAATATTATGATACTAATCATTATAAAATAAGATAATAAAGAAGAACCACCATAACTTATAAAGGGTAATGTAATTCCTGTGATAGGTAATAAACCTAATGTCATCGAAATGTTTTGTATTTGTTGATATATAAGCATTGCAGTTGTACCAATAATTAGTAATTTATTTTTATTATCTTTAGTTTTTTTGGCAATATTTAATAAATTAATATCAAATATTACTATCAATAATAGTAATAATATTCCACTTATTAATCCACCACATGAAATAATTACTGAAAAGATAAAGTCTGTACTTACTTCTGGAAAATATATTGGTACTTTACCATGACCAAATAATCCACTTGATCCTATAGATGCTAAAGAATTTTCTAATTGTATTCCTGTACCATTTTTCCAGTCTAATAATCTATCCATTCTATAAAATAATTTAGTTCCAAATATATCAACAAATATTTTTTGTTTATAGAAATAAAGATATAGGAAAGATAAAATAATAATTCCACATATTATTAATCCAATAATAAACCATCTTTTCTTGATATTGGAGCAGAATAGCATAAATATAGTTATTACTATATATATTAATACTGCACCTGTATCTGGTTCTAAAAATGTTAAAACTATTGGTGGTAATATTATTAACAATATTTTTATTAGTAATAGTAATTCGTCTTTTGTTTTTGGTTTTTTATTTTTACTTATGTAATTTCCAATAGTATTAGCTAATACTAATATTAATACTATTTTCATAAACTCACTTGGTTGAAGTGAACCAATTCCAGGAATATTAAACCAACATCTACTACCATTAATAACTTTACCAAAAAATAATACTAAAAGTAATAAAAGTAAATTTAAAAAATATAGAATCCAAGTTAATTTATAGAAATCTTTTTTCTTTATTTTTAATGATATGAAAATAAGAGAAAACCCTAATATATACCAAATTATTTGTTTTATTACTAAATTTCCTAAAGCAGGTGATGTATAAATTCTAGCAAATTCTATAGAAATAATACTAATAATGAAAAAGATAAATAAAATTATAATTATCATTTTATTTTCTAAATTATTTTTCATAATATCACCTTATATTTATTATGGTAATATTATTGATTTTTATTAATGGACTTTTAATATTATTTATAGTATAATCTAGTTGGTGATAAAAATGGATTATGTACAGTATATTATAATTGTAGTAGTATTATTAGTAATCGTATTAGCAATATTAAAAGCAAATAAGAAAGATGCTCATATAGAATTAAATAAATTAGTAGAATACTTAGGTGGAAAAGATAATATTATTTCTACTGAAACTAATTTATCAAGATTTATAGTTACTTTGAAAGATGTTGAGATTGTTAATAAAGATGCAATACAAAAATTAGGTGCTAAAGGTATAGTAGAAATTGAGAATCAATTAAAAATTATCTTAGGACCAAATAGTAAACAATTAAAAAAATATATTGATGATTTGAAATAATATGAGAAACAATCTAATTTAATTGTTTTCTTTTTTTATATTGTAATAAGGATTTAGGTGAGAGTATGAAAAAAATATTTGAAATAACAAAGTTAAAGAAAGAATTTATTAATAATAAAATAAGCAATGTAGTTTTATGTGATTTGGATTTAAATATTTATGAGGGTGATTTTACAATAATAATGGGCCAATCTGGTAGTGGGAAGTCTACTTTATTATATTGTATAAGTGGAATGGATAAATCAGAAGGAAGTATTATTTATAAAAAATATTTGTAAGGATAATGATGAAATAGTTCAGGAATTACAAATAGAAAATTGTAAAATTTTTAGTAAAGATAGATCAAGTTGTTTTTCTAATGATGAGTTTGTAAATTATTTATCTAATAGTAAAATTGATGAATTGGAAATAGTAGGAATAGATGGTAATTGTTGTGTTAAAACAACAGCTCTTGAAGCAGTAAAACATAATTTTAAAGTAGTATTAGATTTATTCTGTGTATGTGTAATAAATAAGGAACGATTTAAAAAGACTTTAGAAATGTTTAAGAAAAGTAATATTGATATAATGAATGAAAGTAATATTTAAAATATTACTTTTTTTTACATTTTTCGACAAAATATGACAAAGTAATATAATATATTTAAATGGGTGATAAAATGATTGAAGTAGAAGAATTAAGAGATTCATTATTTACTTTGGCACATGAAATAAAAAATCCTTTAGCAGTTTGTAAAGGTTATATTGAGATGTTTGATTCAAGTAATATAATAAAATCAAATAAATATATTAATATTATTGATAATGAAATATCTAGAGCTTTAATGATATTAGATGATTTTATGAACTTAAATAGAATTCAAATTGATAGGGAAGTAATGGATATTAATATGTTATTAGAAGATGTAAGAAATATGATTGAAGGATTAATTGTTGATAAAAATGTAAATATTAATTTTGGTATAATTGATGTAGATGTTTATATTGATGGCGATTATAATAAATTGAAACAAGTTTTAATAAATTTAATAAAAAATTCTATTGAAGCAGAAGCAAATAGAATAGATGTTTCATTAAAAATAAATAATGATTATGTAAAAATAAAAATAGAAGATGATGGGATTGGTATGAGTGAAAATATTCTTAATAATTTAGGAAAATTATTTTTTACAACAAAAGATAATGGAACGGGTATTGGGGTAAATTTTTCTAAAGAAATAATAGATTTACATGGAGGTAATATTAAATTTGTTTCAGAAAGTCAAAAGGGAACAAAAGTAAAAATATTTTTACCATTAAAAAAAGAAATGAATTAACATTTCTTTTTATATTGATCTATATTTTTCTTGATCTTTAAATGGATTTTTTGGATTTATATAATCAGTAAACATTATACCGTTTAAATGATCTATTTCATGTTGAAAGGCAATTGCAACTTCTTCACGTGCTCTTACTTTTATTTTATTACCTTCAATATCATAACCTTCAACTGTAACTCTGGCATATCTTGGTACAATTCCTTCACATTCACGATTAACACTTAAACATCCTTCACCATCTTCAACATATATTTTTTCTACTGAATTACTAGTGATTTTAGGATTTATAATAATATATGATTCAAATCCTTCTTCTATTTCGTTAACAACAACAAAATATCTTTTAGGTACTCCAATTTGGATAGCAGCAAGTCCCATACCAGGTCTTAAATCATATTTTTCTGCTTTTTCTTCTATTTGACTATTAACTAAGTATTCTTCCATTAAATTAATATTTTTAATATCTTCTTTAGTTAATGGAAAAACAACTTCTTTACTAGTCATTCTTAATCTTTTATCTTTTTCATCTAATATGTCTTTCATTTTTAACATATAATCACCACTTCGTATAGATTATATCAAAAAACAATGAAAAAAGGAAGAGTAATATCTTCCTTTTTATAGTACTATCTACCTTGTCTAGCACCAATTACGATT
>CAYMEJ010000026.1:0-12817 GCA_964389735.1 uncultured Muribaculaceae bacterium | reverse complement strand
ATATCAAATGGCTTCCCTATTTGGTTTATATGTTCAAGTAGAAAAATTATTACAAGAAGAAAAATACGACACTGCTATATTTGCAATTAAACACGTAAGTAGCGAAATTAATACACAATTTGCACTACAATCAAATGAACAAAATGATATAAGAGAAGTATATACAAAGATCAATGATTTATCAGTTAAGTATTTTGATAATAATTTCAACTATGATCAAGATAATAATTCTAAAGTATTAAAAAAAGAAAAAGAATTTATTAATAAAAAGTTAAAAATTAGATAATAATTTTTGACTTTTTTTTAAAATAAGAGTATTATACTGGAAAAATGAGGTGGTCCTATGCTTCTATATAGAGCAATTAATTCAAGTGATGCAAAAAAATTAGAAAATAATGGTAATATAGAATGTTCTTTAATAGAAACGCATAAAAATAAATCAAGAAAAAACCATCAAATATATTATGACCTTTGTATAAATGGAAATATGGAATTTGCACTTGATTGCATTGTAAGTCACATAATGGGTAATAGATTAAGAGCAGGTTTATCTTCATGGATTTCAACAACAAAAGACTTTAACTTTGCTTGTAGTGAATATGCAATGCCACAAGCAGGAGCATACAATGAATCAGGAACAAGAAAACCAGTAATAATTGTTGAATCAAATGAAGTACTAGATGATATAGATAATATTAAAAATTTAAGAAATAAAAATAATGTAGAAGATTTAGCAATTGATACCTCTAATGGAAATTTAAAAAGATATTATGGAAAAGCATTTTTGGCAGAAGCATACAACGAAAAAATGCCAGGATTTGATCTAGTAAAATCAATAAATTATGAACATGATCCAAGTACACTTAATATAAATGGAATTAATAATTATGCACTATGTTCTCAAGAAGTTCTATTCTTTAAACAAATAAAAAAAGATAAAATAAAATGCATAATTTATCCCCTATTCCAAGATATATTATATGGTTGTAATATAGATACAGAAAAAAATATCAATTTTCTAAAAAATAATATTGATACAATATATGAGTTTCTGTCAAATATAGAAAGTAATAAAATTGATGAAGATTTTTTACTATCACTATACCCCTCTTATAAAAGTTCAAATAATTTAACTGATTACTTATATAATAATTATAATAATGTTGATGGTACAAACATATATGAAAAATATAACAATTTAAAAAACCGTAAAAAAGAATTATTAAAACAAATAATAACAGAATTCAACAAAGAATTTGGTTGTAATCTATTTTTACAAAAAATAGTAGATGATGAAATACTAGTTTTAGATTTAGATAATCCTTTTAATATAACAAACAAGCAAATGTATGACTTATTATTAGTAAAATATGGTAATACATTATATAAATATAATCCAAATAAAAAGAATTATAATTATGAAGAAAAAGAGTTAGATAGAAATAAAATTAAACTATTAATTAAAAAATAAGGAGTAATTATATGTTAGAAGATTTAAAAGTTGGTGAAATTATAAAAGTAAATAGTTTCATATTTGAAAATTATGATATTTTAGAAAATGATTCTGTTTATAAAAGAATATATGGAAAAAGTTATCAAGAAAATGAGAATGTTTCAATAAGTGATTTAACATATATTAAATTATTACATTATGATTATAATGGGGACATAAGAATTGGAGAACTAATTATTCATAAAGCAATATTAGATGAAACAAGAAATATATTTGAAGATTTATTTAATAATAAATATCAAATTAACAGTATAATGCTTATTGATGATTTTTGGGATAAAGATCCAATACAAGCAGATAGAAATAGTATTGAACATAATAATAGTAGTTCATTTTGCTATAGAACTATTCCTAATAATACTAATCTATCTAATCATGCTTTAGGCATAGCGATAGATATTAATCCATTAGAAAATCCCTACACTCCTAGAAATAAAGATGGTAGTTTTGATGAATCAAGTCTATCTGATTATGAAAAAGATTTATTAATAAATAGAAATGAAAAAGCTAAATTAAATCCACATATTATTACATTAAACGATACTATATGTAATATATTTGATAAATATGGTTATGAATGTGGTGGAATATGGCCTCTTCAATCACCAAAATGGTCTTGTGATTGGCAACACTTTGAACCAAATGAAAAAACAATAGATATTATTAAAGAAAGAATTAATACCATTCATAATTCAAATATAAGAACAAGATAAAACCAGTTATAACTGGTTTTTATTTATGTATGATATAATTACTAATATATACAGCATCCCTAGAGTTTAAAACTCTAGGAATATTTCCTGTAGTTTTTTTACATTAAATGGCATAATGAAAATGCGAAAGGAGAAATATCATGAATCAAGAAAAAATTGGAAAGTTTATTTCAAAATGTCGAAAGGAAAAAAAATTAACTCAATCTGAGTTAGCAGAAAAATTAGGGGTTACTGATAAATCAATTAGCAACTGGGAAAACGGAAGAAATATGCCTGATTTATCTCTATTTAAACCACTATGTGATGAATTAGATATCTCAATCAATGATTTCATAAGTGGTGAAAAAATATCAAAAGATAAATATCAAGAAAAATTAGAGGAAAACATTATAAGTACAATAGATTATACAAGTAAAAAAATATTAGAAAAAAATAATTTAATTGGTATTATCTTAATTATGTTTGGTGTAATTTTAGCAATAACTGCAATGACTATATTCCCTAGTGAAAGTAGTTGGGGAAGCATATATTCCGTATTTGGAGGAATTGTATCCCTAATAGGTATTTCAAGATTTACTAAAAAACTTAGTTATACAAAAAGATTATTATTTAATTTTTGTTATTTTATTTTATTCATTGTCATGTTATTTGTAATTGATTATGTAAGTGTAATTAATATTGAACAAGCACCAAGATTTTCTACATATAAAATCTCATCAGATTCAGTAATCTATTATGATACACCTTTTTATGATGTTATTAGATGTAATAAAGACACTAAAGATGAATACTATAAAGTATTAAAAAATCAATCATATGATAGCAATAATATAGAAAACTATTGTAAATAATAGTTTTCTTTTTTTATGCATTAATAAAATATAATTCTTATTATAAAATAAGAAAATCAAAAATATTCAACGTATGTTATATATAAGGAGGTGTAAAATGTTCAATTCAAAAATAGATGGATTTAAAAATGAATATTCTTTTGTTGACTATCTAGATGGAAAATTATTTAAAGATATTAATATTTTATTTCAAGATATGTTTTTCAACTTATATGGTAATATTGATGATAACGAACCAATAAGATGTTGGATTAATTATAAAAAAGAAAAAACTGATATTTTTGTTAAAATAAATGACTGTATAAAAAGAATAAGTATCAAAAAAGGAATTAAAAATTCCGTTCACGTAGAACATATAAATTCATTTACTAAATACTTAAACGAAATAGGAATAAAAAATAAAAATATTCAACAAATTTTAAAATATCATTATGCAGATGGAACCATTGATGGAAGTGGCAAAAAAAGATTATCAATTAATGAATATAAACTTTCCCATCAGAAAGAAATAGATAATATAAATGTTATTTTCCAAGATGATAAAATAATTACTAATTTAATAAATAGATTTATATTGTTTGACAAGGAATCAAATGAAAAAATAGATGTTTTAGTATATGGCTTAATAAATGATTTTGTTTACATCACCAGGGATGAAATAATAGAATTATTTTTAAAGCATTTAAATGATTATTCTAGTTGTTTACATTTTAGTTTGTTATCATATCAGCCGATGAATAGATGTATCAATAAAAATACTAAATATGAAGATAAAAGACATTATATACAAATCAAATGGTACAATATTTTTGACAATATTCTTGAGATTATGAATAATCGTTTAATGATAGAACAATTCAAAATATAATGTTAGATTATTATATTTTTATATGTTTAAGTAATCATAATAATTTTTCTATCCAAGCTGACTACGTGGGATATTGAGATAATTCATGCTCACATAACAAAAAAAACAGACATAAGTCTGTTTGTTTTTTTATGGAGCGGACGATGGGAATCGGACCCACGTAGTCAGCTTGGAAGGCTGAGGTTCTACCATTAAACTACGTCCGCATTCAGTTGACAATATCAATTATACCAAATTGATAAAAATTGTCAACTATTTTTTTTATTTTTTTTAGATAAACATAAATTCACTCTTTTGATACATAGTTCCTTCTCTTTCAGAAGAAGCATATTTATCTACTAAACATACTTTATTTTCTCTTAAACTTGTTTGAACATCAATAACTCTTTGGTTTTTACTACCTCTAAATTTTGCATCCAAAGTTCTTTGTTCTAATATAAATTTTCCATCTACTAGAACATCTACATTTTTTAATAATTCCATTGCTTTAGAATTATTAACTAATTGTTCATATAAATATCCAGTATAACACCAAACATTAAGCCCAATTGATTTTGCATATTTTGCAATCTCTGCACAAGCTTCTGCTTGAAACATTGGATCTCCGCCTGATAATGTTATACCATCTTGGCCTTCAAGTTTCGCTAAATCATTTTTAATTTCTTCAACGTCACAACTAAATCCACCTTTAAAATCATGTGTCATTGGATTATGACATCCTGGACAATGATGTGGACAGCCTTGAGTCCAAATAACTGTTCTTATTCCCTCTCCATCTACAATACTATCAGACTGTAAATAACTTGCTAATCTTATTTGCATAATTATTTACCAGTAGAAGTAGATGTACAATCAACTATATTTTCAAGACCATGTTTTACTCTATCACGTTCTTCTGCTTTCTTACCATTGTTAAATCTTTCAGTTGTTCCAACTAAGTATCCAGTGATTCTTCTGATTCTTTCAAATCCTACTCCTTCACCAACTTTTTTTTCTTCTCTTTCCATAATAAATTTCTCCCTCTCCAATTTTATTATTTTATTTACAACAAGTAAGATCTATATTTCTAATTCTTTCTATTGATACACCTTCACCATCATGTCTTCCACATCCCGGACAAACATCTCCGATAACACCAGTATATCCACATACAGGATCTCTATCTACTGGATGGTTAATAGCTCCATATCCAACACCACTGTCATGCATAACATGTACAATTTTTTCAAATGCTTCTGTATTATTACAAGTATCTCCATCTAATTCGATATAACTAATATGTCCACCATTTGTTAATGCGTGATATGGTCCTTCCAATTTTAGTTTATCTACTATTGAGATATTATAATATACTGGAACATGGAATGAATTAGTATAATATTCTCTATCTGTAACACCTGGAATAATACCATATATAGATTTATCTATACCAGTAAATCTACCAGATAATCCTTCTGCTGGTGTTGCTATAACTGAAAAATTAAGTTTATATTCTTCGGCATATTCGTCTGCTTTTTCTCTCATAAATTTAACTATTTCTAATCCCAATTTTTGTGCTTTAGCACTTTCACCATGATGTTCACCAATTAAAGCTTTTAAAGTTTCTGCTAAACCAATAAAACCAAAAGTTAATGTACCATTCTTTAATAATGGTTTAATTCTTTGATTAGGTTTTAATCCTTTAGAATCAATCCATACACCTTGTTCTAATAAGAATGGGAAATTGTATACTTTTTTACTACATTGAATATCAAATCTTTCTAGTAATTGATCTTTTACTAAATCCATTAATTCTCCAAGTTCTTGATAAAAACCATCCATATCAACCTTTTTATTAGTTACAATACCATGTTTAATACCTATTCTTGGTAAATTAATTGAAGTAAATGATAAGTTACCTCTACCTGAAACAATTTCTTTATCAGGATTAGCAACATTAGCCATTACACGAGTACGACATCCCATATATGCAATCTCTGTTCTATAATCTCCTTCTTTATAATAAGGAATATTAAAAGGTGCATCTATAAATGAGAAGTTAGGAAATAATCTTTTAGCAGATACCTTACATGCTAATTTAAATAAATCATGATTTATATCTGTATCAAAATAATTTATTCCTTCTTTTACTTTAAATATTGATATAGGGAAAATTGGAGTTTCTCCTTTTCCTAATCCTGCATCAGTAGCTAATAAATAGTTTTTAATAACCATTCTACCTTCTGGAGTTGTATCAGTACCAAAGTTTACTGATGAAAATGGTACTTGAGCTCCTGCTCTACTATGCATTGTATTTAAATTGTGAATAAATGCTTCCATAGCTTGGAATGTAATTCTATCTGTTTTTTGTAAAGCTTTTTCATATGCTTTTTTAAATATTCTTTCTACTTCTTCACTATCACAATAAAATTTTTCAAAATCTGTAATATCAAATTCTATTGATTTAATCTTATCAATTTCTTTTATAATACTTTTAAATGCTACTAAATTTAAGAATCCAGTTAATTCTAAATAATCACATAACATTTGTTTAAATTGTTTTCTAAATGTCTTTAATACACCAGGTGCCATAAAATAATCAAAAGCTGGTAAGCTTTGTCCACCATGTTGATCATTTTGATTTGATTGAATAGCTATAGCAGCTAATGCACTATATGACATAATATCATTTGGACATCTTAAGTGACCATGTCCTGTTGAAAAACCATCTTTAAATAAATCTAATAAATCGATTTGGCAACAAGTAGTAGTACCCATTGGTAAGAAGTCCATATCATGTATATGAATTTGTCCACTGTCATGCGCTTCAGCGAATCTAGAATTCATCATATATGACTTTGCAAATTCTTTTGATAATGTTGAACCATATTGTAACATAGTTCCCATAGCAGTATCACCATCTACGTTAGCATTATCTCTTTTTGCATCTTCTTCTTTTGCATCTTTAAGTGTTAAAGATTCTATTGCTTTCATTAATTTGTGTTGACGTGATACGAAGATCTTGCGTGACTCAGCTCTTCTTTCACGGTAACTTGCAAATGATTCTAAAACATCTAAATACCCCATATCTTTTAAATGTTTTTCAATCATATCTTGAATATCTTCAATTTTGATTAAACTATCATTTGCATATGATTCTCTGATTTCATCAAGTACTGCATTAAATACTTTATTATGATCTTCAGTAGTATAATCATTTTCTTGAATTAAACCATCAAATCCTTTTTTAATTGCAACAGCTATCTTTTCTTCATTAAATGATGCCTTTTTACCATCACGTTTAACTACTTTTAATGTTGCGATATCTTGAACAGTTGTAGCCATAGAAATTTACCTCCCCATTTTCTATTTGTTTACAATTTAATTGTATGATTCTTACTTTCAAAAGTCAATAAAAAATACACGAACTTTTGTTTGTTTTTTTCTATTTTGTTGATATATAAGGGTTTTGTAAAAAAACTTTTTTCGACACTTGACGACTTTTTACATTTATAGACACTTTTTTATTTTTTGAAAACATAAAATAATTTCATTTTTCGATTTTTTATCACAAGTAAAAACATAAAACCCTTGCAAAATAAGGATTTTATGTTTCACAGAAACATTCAAATTTGATTTTTTAAAAAATTGTATGTTTTTAATTTTCAATTTTTACTTATTTTCAATCAAGCTTAAAGATACTTTTTGCTTATCTAAATTGATATCTATTACATAACAATCTACTATATCTCCAACTGATACAACTTCAGATGGATGTTTAATATATTTGTTAGTTAATTTAGAGATATGTGCCATTCCATCATTATGTAATCCAATATCAATAAACACCCCAAAATCGACCACATTTCTAACTGTTCCTTGTAATTTCATCCCAACACTTAAATCCTCTAAATGAACAACATCACTCTTTAATAAAGGCTTAGGCATATTATCTCTAGGATCTCTATTAGGTTTCATTAAAGACTTAACTATATCTTCTAACGTATACTTATCAGTTTTTAATTTATCTACATATTCATCTATATTTGTATTATTAAGTACTTCTGCTAATTTATCTGTTCCAATATCATTAACATCTAAATCTAATTCCTTTAACAATTCTAAAGTAATTGAATAACTCTCAGGATGTATATCAGTTCTATCTAATATATTTTTACCATCCAATATTCTTAAGAATCCTATTGATTGTTCAAATACTTTAGGAGTCATTCCTTTAATCTTCTTTATTTCAGTACGAGACATAATCTTACCATTGTTATCTCTATAACTTAAAACCTCTTCTATTGCTTTCTTATTCATACCAGAAACATATTTTAATAGTGAAGATGATGCTGTATTAATATTAACTCCTACTTGATTAACTGTCTTACTAACAACAAAATCTAATGATTCATCAAGTTTCTTAGGAGTTACATCATGTTGATATAATCCTACTCCAATACTTTTAGGATCAATCTTAACTAATTCACTTAATGCATCTTGTAGTCTTCTACCAATACTTATAGCACTTCTCTTTTCTACTGTTAAATCAGGAAACTCTTCTATTGCTAACTTACTAGCAGAATAAACACTAGCACCTGCTTCATTTACTATTATATATTCAACCTTTTTCTTAGCATCCTTTATAACATCTACTATAAATTGTTCACTTTCTCTAGATGCAGTACCATTACCTATAGCAATTATATCAACATCATATTTATCTATTAAATCTAATACAATCTTTTTACTTTCCTCAATCTTATTATGAGGCTCTGTAGGATATATTACACTTATATTTAATGGTTTACCTGTTTTATCTAATACTGCTAACTTACACCCAGTTCTAAATGCAGGATCATATCCTAAAACAACCTTTTCCTTCATAGGAGGTGTAAGTAATAAATTTTCTACATTCTTAGCAAAATTATCAATAGCAGTATCTTCTCCAACTTCTTTTAATTCACTTCTTATTTCTCTTTCCACACTAGGATAAATTAATCTCTTTAAACTATCCTTTATTGCATCAATAACTACATCTACTACTATAGAACTATTATTCTTAATAACATTAGTTTTTAAATATTCTATTATTAAATCTTGATCTAAATCTATACTAACATTTAATATTCCTTCTTTTTCTCCCCTATTAATTGCTAATACTCTATGAGGTTTAATTCTATTAACTGCTTCATTATAATCATAATACATTTCATAGATTTTTCCCTCATCATTAGAACTCTTTTTCTTTTTAGAAGTAATTAATCCATCTCTATATAGAATCCTTCTTATTTCTTTTCTATATTTAGCTTCATCACTAATAATTTCTGCTATTATATATTTTGCCCCTTCTATAGCACTTTCAACATCTTTTACTTTATCATTAACATACTTCTTTGCTTCTTCTTCTAAACTTCCACTAGTAGGAAAACTTAATATATATTTACTTAAAGGTTCAAGTCCCATTGCAATTGCTTCAGTTGCTTTAGTTTTCTTCTTTTCCTTATAAGGTCTATATAAATCTTCTACTTCTACTAATTTAGAACAATTTAAAATAGAAGTTTTTAACTCATCAGTTAACATACCTTTTTCATCTATTAATCTAATAACATCTTCTTTTCTTTTTAATAAATTAACTTGATATTCATATACCTCATTTATACTTCTAATTACTTCTTCATCAAGTGCCCCTGTTGCTTCTTTTCTATATCTAGCAATAAAAGGAATAGTATTACCTTCTTTTAAAAGTTCTAATACAGTTAAAACTTGTTTTTCCTTTATATTTAAATCTTTACTTATTTCTTTAATTATTAATTCATTCATGTTGTCATCCTCCATATATATTTTAACATTTTAATCAAACTAAAAAAAGATGCATTAAGCATCTTTTTAAAATTAACTAATTCTCTTTATTAATCTTGGTCCTTCAATTTCTTTACTTTCTTCAATATCACTAAATTCATCATCTAAATCAACTGGATACTCATAAACGTCTTCTTCAACACCATCAAGTAAATCATCAAAATCTACTTTAGTTTCTTCTTCTTCATCTAGATCATTAATTTCATCATTTAATAAAGGTTGTTCATATGTGTCTTCTTCTATACCATCTAATTCATCATTTAATGATATTTCTTCATCCATACCATCTAACTCATTATCTATATTCATAACTGGATGTAATCTAGATTCAACATTATTATGTTTATTAGCTATTTCTTCTTCTATTTCATCATCATAATCTTTTACTTTACCAGCATCAATAGCATCAATAATTTTATCATTAAGTTTAGATAATCCTACAAAAGGTGCTACTAAAACTTTACCAATAAATTTAACACCTTTAACGGTTCCTCTACCAACTGCTTTAGTACCTTTAACAATTCCTCTACCAACTGCTTTAGCACCTTTTGCGATTCCCTTACCAACTGCTTTTGTAGCATTAAGAAGAGGAGCTATAATATATTTATCAAGAGGAGATATAATATATTTATCAAAAGGATCTATAATATATTTATCAATTGCTCCAAAAGTTACATCTAAAACTTTAAAAATAGCTGCACCAATAAAGCTTCCCATAATTATTTGTCTTAAAGTTGGTTTTCTTTTTTTAATTTCAGCTTTTTCTGCTTTTCTAGCAGCCTTTTTAGCTTTTCTTTCGGCTTTTTCTTTTTTCTTGTTTTCTTTTCTTTCTTCCCATTTTTCTAAAATACTTTTTTCAGGTTCTAATTCTTCAATTTCTTCATCTAATGGTTTTTCTTTAACTTCAGTTTCTTCTTCAATATCTTTTGTTTCTTCATCTATCATTGAATTAACTTCATTTGCTCTATTTTCTTGTTCTTCAGCTAAAACCTTATCAATTTCTTTTTCATCAGCTTTAGATTTATCTTCTATTAATAAAGGTTCTTCTTTCTTATCTTCAATTCTTAAAACTTCTTCATCTTTTATTTCCTCTTTATCATTATTTAATACTAATGAAGGTAATAAAACACTAATAAGTTCTTGTTGATAATAATATGCATCATAATAAGTCTCTAAATATTTAACATATTCTTCATCTGTTTCATTGTATCCTATTACAGGATCTTCTCCTCTATTTCTAGGTTTAGGCGGTAAAAGATTAAAGCAATACTCTTTTACATATTTTATATATTCTTCATTTGTTTCGTTTTCCATTTTACTTCTTAATTTTTCAAAATTCATTCAAAACACCCCTTCTTCAAATATGCTTGATATTATAACATATTTTGCCGAAAAAATCAAGTGTTTCCTATTTTTCCTCAGTTTTACTTTCACTAAGTAATTCATCAAGTGTAACTATATCATAACCTTTTTGTTTTATATATGAAATACTAGTAGATAGTTCTTTTAATACTTTATCACTATTATCTAATCTTATAATACTACCATTATCTAACGCCTTCTTAATTGCCATAAAAGGATAATTAACAGCATTTATACTCGGTATTACAGTATACTTCTTATTCTTACTACAAATATCCATTACTTTATAATTATGATAATCACTATAGCAATATTTAGTAGTAACATTAGTAATAGATTCAATTAAATTATTAGTCCAATCAAACATTTCTTCACTATATTGATTACTATATCCATAATTTTCTATTTCATATGAATCTCCTGCCATTTCACTTAATAAAGGAATATTGTCTTCCATAATATCTCCATCTATAAAGAAAGTAGCTAATACATTTTTTTCTAAAAGAACATCATATATCTCTTTTAAATTATTAATATCACTTATAGTAAATACTAAAGATACATTAGATAAACTACCATTACCTTTAATAATATATTTATCATAATTACCATCTAAATTAATATTAGGAATTACTTCATCAAATACCAATAAAGACTCATCAAATTTATTTAATCTTTTCATATTAATATAACTCTTTTTTAAATCAACTTCTTTTCCTAATAATCCAGGTATTATTTCATTATCATTAATATAAGCATTTACTGGATTAATTTTATTGAATTCATTATAATCTACAATTTCTTGCATAATAGGATCATTTCTTCTAATAATATCAACCGCTTTATCAGTATAATAAAAACTAAAAGATATAAGTACTAATACTCCAAAATAAGAAAATATTTTTTTCATTAATATCACCTATTTAAATATATGTTAAAAAAATATTTTTAAACAAAAAAATAGAGAAAATCTCTATTAATCTTGTAATTCAAATCTATAAGTTTGTTCTACATCAGGATATTTCTCCTTATCAACTAATGAAGAAAACATTTCAAGGGGTCTTACATATAGACTAAAGTCACCATATAATGCTCTATACACTACCATTAATTCTTCTGTTTCACTATGCTTTGCAATATCTTCTACAAAGTAATAATTACCTTTAAAATGTTTATAAACCCTTTTTGTTAATACTTCTTTCATTATATATCCTCCTATTTAAATTATAACATAAAAAAAGAATAGATAACTATTCTTTTACTTCTTCTACCTTAGTAGGTTCCATAGCAGCTTTTCTTGAGAAGTTTAATCTACCTTTTTTATCACATCCAATTGCTTTAACTAAGATTTCATCTCCTAATTTAACAACATCTTCTGTTTTATTAACTCTTTCTTTAGAAAGTTCTGATATATGTACTAATCCTTCACAACCAGGCCATATTTGTACAAAACATCCAAATTCTTCTATTTTAACTACTTTAGAAGGATAAATTTTACCTACTTCTACTTCTTTAGTTAAATCCTTAATCATTTGTGCTGTTTTATTAATTACTTCTTGGTCTGAATGATAAATTACTACTCTACCATCATCTTCTAAATCAACTTTAACTGCATTTGGTTCAGTTACTGCTGCAACATTACTTGCTTCACAAATAATTTTAGCAATCA
>CAYMEJ010000025.1:0-13252 GCA_964389735.1 uncultured Muribaculaceae bacterium | reverse complement strand
ACTAGGTAATTAGTTAAATTAATTAATTGACTAAACTTGTAGAAGTCTTCTCTAAACTTATTTCGGACAGGAGTTCGATTCTCCTCAGCTCCACCATTTATATTGTTAATATAATAGAAAATAACATTTAAGGAATGATAATATGTTTGATTATATGAAAGCTATATATAGAGGTACAGTTTCAATACCAGTACAAGATAGTGATATGAAATATGTAACAAAGGTTGGAGAAACTAGTGAGGAAAAAAAGTTTAAAACTTATTCTTCATTACTTTTTATGACAGACGAATCAAAATATATTGATATACAAACTTTAAAAGAATGTTCAATAAATATAGAAGATAAAGAAAAAGGCATACCAATAGTGGAAAATTTAGAACTTATAACAGATGATAAAGAAAAAATACAGGCTTTCTTTTCATCATCAAAAGAAAACGATAGATCAAAGATGAAGTAAAACAAACATAAGGTTAATAAATATTTATAATAAAACTACTTAATAGTAGTTTTTTGTTTTATATAAGAAACTAAATCATTATATACAATTTACATAGTAAATGTTTTTTAGTATAATTCAAATAGGAGGAAGACTAATGAAAAAAATATTAAGTTTGATAATGATATTAATAATTACTTTAACACTAACAGGATGTGGTAATAAAGAAACAAATAATACAAATGATGTATCAAATGGTGAAGGAGTAAAAGTTAACAATAAACAAGAAAAAGGTAGTAATAACATTACAAGGACAATAACAGTTGAGGGAAATACCTATGCATTATTTTTTAATAAATATGATATGGATAATGCTCCTATGAGTATGCAAATAACTATTAACTATAATGAACTAAAAAATGTTATTTCAATGGAAACAAAAATGAATTATGGTACAGAAAATGGTGCTCAAGGATTTGTTGATATGATTAATAATGATGATAGTGAGTTTTCAAAAATATTTACAAATATTAATGTAAAAAAAGGAGAATATGACTCATATTTAACTGCAAACTTAGATATCACATATAATAATTACTATCAAGAATTTAGCGGTATAAAAAGAAATGTAGATGAATGGATAACTAAATCTAAGAAGAACATAGATTCTGATGAGTATTCTTTATATGATTCTTATGAAGAAAAAGATAATTACTATAAAGAATCTTACCATGGTTATACAATAAGGTTTGTAAAATAGGAGGATATAATGAAAAAAATAATAAGTTTAATGATGGTTTTGTTAGTTGCATTAACACTAACAGGATGTGGAAGTAAGGATAATAATAGTACAAATAATAACGGAGAAAATACAAATAATACAACACAAAAAGATAATAATAATGATAAGGATACATCAGATAATGTTGTATTCTTAAATAAAACATATAATGGAGAATATTATGATGGTAATAGTACAACTAAGGTTTCATTTAAAGTAACTAAATTTAATTCAGAAAAAGGTATAATGGAAATAAGTGTTAATAATACTATCTATAAATTAACTAATAATCAAATTATGGAATCAGAAAATGGAATTATATATTATGCTGAATATGAAGATCTATCTATTAGTATGAATTATAAGACAAATGACTCATTTTCCATTAAAGCTAGTATAGCTCAAAATAGTCAAATGAGTAGTAATGATAATAATAAAAATATATTGAAATTATCAGGATTATTCAAATAGATATATATTGAAAGATTATTTTAAAATAATCTTTTTTTATGCAATAATAACTCAATTTTTAATTTAATATGCAAATTATATAATTATTATTGTATAATATAGAAAGGGTGAGATAATGGATAAATATAATGAATTAAGAAATAAATATGACACATTTATTTATGAAAGTTATGATATAGAAGAATTACAAGATAAATTAAAAATAACTTTCAATTTTAGTGTTGAAAATTTAGTTAGCTATAAACCAACCCTAGAAGTAAAAAAAGCAGAAATAACACCTTTTCTAAAAAACTTAATATTTCATATTGGTTTAGTAGAATTAATAAGTTATTGGAAAGCAACATGTAGTAAAAATGTTATTATAAAAGCTGGATATATAAATGATGAACAAATTGGTTTCTTTAAAAAACTATATTTTTATGGTTTAGGTGAATTATTTTATACAAATAAAATAGAAACAAATTATGATGATTTTATGAATATAAAATGTATTCACGAACCAGAAAAAATATCATCATTAAGTTATAATGGAACAGGTAATTTAATTGCTATAGGTGGAGGAAAAGATTCTATTACCTCATTAGAACTTCTTAAAGGACAAGATAATTTAGCATTTATTATTAATCCAAAAGAGGTAAATCTAAAATGTGCTTCAATAGCAGGATATAGTGACAATGAAATTGTAACTGTAAAAAGAACTATTGATAAGAACCTAATTGAACTAAATAAACAAGGATTTATTAATGGACATACACCTTTCAGTGCCTTAGTAGCATTCACTTCATATTTATGTGCATATATTACAGGAAGAAAATATATAGTACTTTCAAATGAATCAAGTGCTAACGAATCTAATGTTGTTGGTACTAAAATAAATCACCAATATTCAAAAACGTATGAGTTTGAAAACGATTTTAATAATTATACAAATAAATATTTTAAAACAACAATAAAATACTTTAGTTTACTTAGACCTCTAAGTGAATATCAGATAGGAATGTTATTTTCGCAATATAAACAATATCATCAAACTTTTAAAAGTTGTAATCTTGGAAGCAAGAATGAACCATGGGAATGGTGTTGTAATTGTCCAAAATGTTTATTTGTCTACACTATTTTAAGCCCATTCCTATATAAAGAAAAATTAGTAAATATCTTTAATGAAGACCTATTTGAAAGAAAAGATTTATTAGATACATTTATTGAACTATGTGGATATAAAGATAATAAACCGTTTGAATGTGTTGGCACATATGAAGAAGTAAGATATGCGATAACTAAAACAATTAATAAGTTGGATAAGTTACCTTATTTATTAAATTATTATAAAGAAAACTACAAATTAGAAGATTTAAATATGAAATTAGAAGATAGATATGTCAATGATAATAATTTAGATCAACAATTTGTAACTATATTGAAAGGGGCAATAAATGATGCATCAAGAAATAATTAGTTACTTAAAAGATAAAAATCTATCAATAGTAGGATTTGGAAGAGAAGGAAAATCTTCATATAATTTTATTAGAAAATATTTACCTGAACAAAAAATAACAATTATTGATAATGATGAAAAACTACTAGATAAAAATGAAGAATTAAAAAAAGATATATATTTGAATTTTTCTTTAGGTGAAGATTGCCTTAATGATCTAGAAAAGTACGATTTAATAATAAAATCTCCTGGTGTTAAGTTTAAAGATATTGATGTAGAAAACATAAAGAAAAAAATTACATCACAATTAGGATTAATTCTAAAGTTTTTTAGGAAAAATGTTATTGGTATAACAGCAAGTAAAGGTAAAAGTACAACAACAGCACTTATTAGTGAAGTATTAAAAGATCAAGGAAAAAAAGTATATTTAACAGGAAATATAGGAATACCTATATTTGATTTCATAGAAAATATTGATATTGATAGTTACTTTATTGTTGAATGTTCAGCATATCAACTTGAATTTATAACAGATTCACCACATATAGGATTAATTCTTAATCTATTTGAGGAACATCTTGACTATTTTAAAACTAAAAATGATTATTTTTCATCTAAAATGAATATGTTTAAATATCAAGATAATAATGATATTGGAATATATACATCATCTAATGAAACACTAAATGAATATGTAAAAAAAGGTAATTATAAATCAAAATTAATTAATGTAAATGATTTAGAAATAGAGGATAATTATATTTGTTATAATAATAAAAAATTATATAATATTAATGATGAGCGTTTGTTATTAGGTAAACACAATTTAAGTAATATTATGTTTGTACTTATAATAAGTGAAATATTAAACTTAGATATTAATAAAACAACTAAAACAATTAATAATTTTAAAACACTTGAACACCGTATGGAATATGTTGGAAAATTTAATGCAATCAAATATTATAATGATGCTATTGCAACAATTCCATCTGCTACTATTAATTGTATTGAATCTATTCCTAATGTTGATACAATTATATTTGGAGGAATGGATAGAGGAATAGATTATACTCCTTTAATTGAATTCTTTAATAAATGTGATGTTAAAAATTATATATGTATGCCAGAAACTGGTCATAAAATTGCTAAATCACTAATAAATAAAAAAATATATATAGTTGAAACATTAGAGGAAGCTGTTAAAATTGCTATGGAAGTAACTAAAAATACATGTGTTATGTCACCAGCAGCTTCAAGTTACAATGCATTTAAAGATTTTGAAGAAAAAGGTAATTGTTATAAAAAATTATTAAATGATATGCAAAAATCAAAAGTGTATTTCACCAAAAATATTGATAGTGAATCAGTAATTAAATTATATAAAATATTAGGAAAAGAATTATCAGGAAAAGTAGCGGTAAAAGTTCATTCAGGAGAAGAGGGAAATCAAAACTATTTACATCCGGAATTTATGAAACCAATGATAGATTATATAAATGGTACAGTAGTAGAATGTAATACAGCATATGAAGGAGAAAGAAACTCAACAGAAAAACATAAAAAATTAATAGAAAAACACGGATGGACAAAATACTTTAATGTTGATCTTTTAGATGAAGAAGACAATGATTTAGTATTAGAAATACCAAACGGTAAAATCATAAAGAAAAATTATTTGGGGGAAAATATAGAAAAATATGATTCAATGTTAGTATTATCACATTTTAAAGGACACCCAATGGGAGGGTTCGGAGGAGCTTTAAAACAATTATCAATAGGATGTGCTTCATCTAGAGGAAAAGCATGGATTCATTCAGCAGGAGTAACAACTGATCAAAAAATATTATGGGATAATTTACCTGAACAAGACAAATTCCTAGAATCAATGGCAGATGCAGCCTCTTCAGTAGTAGAATACTTTAAGGGAAATATGGTTTTTATAAATATGTTGTGTAATATTTCAGTTGATTGTGATTGTTGCGCAGTTGCAGAAGATCCATGTATGAAAGATATTGGTATAGTTGCATCACTTGATCCAATAGCAATAGATCAAGCATGTATAGATTTAACATTCAATTCCTCTGATCCAGGAAAAGAACACTTTATTGAAAGAGTAAAATCTAGAAATGGGATACATATAATAGATGCAGCAACAAAATTAAATTTTGGAACTAAGGATTACGAATTAATTTCTATAGATAAATAAAACTAACATTATGTTAGTTTTTTCTTGTTAAAAAAAAATTTTATGCTATAATATTAAAACGAGGTGGACACATGGAAAATTTAATAGTATCAACAAATAAATCAGATAAAAAGGTAGAAATGTCTATATATGAATTAATAGAAGAGTTTTATGCAACAGGAAGAAGATTTCTAGTAAGTCATATAACAGAAGAAGAATATGAAGAAATGTCTAGACAATTGGATAGAGGATTTCTTTTTGAAAGATTGGATAGAACTACAAAAAAAGGATATGATACAACTAGATGGATGATAGCATTAGACTCATTGAATCAAACATTAAAGTTTTCAGATTATAATGATATTGATAAAAATGGTAGTTATATATTTAAATCAGGTAAATTAGAATGGGAAAAAGGTAAAAAATCATTTGTATCAGAACCAGATTCAAATAAATATACAATAGGAATAAAAGTTTATACTACAAAAACGTATGATGAAGTAATCGAACATTATAAAAGTAAAGAAGAAACACAAAACATGCCTAAAACCCTTAGTATGAGTCTTGCTCAAAGAAGATACTAGGAGATATAAAAATGAAATTTGAAAAAAGAAAAGATGAATTAGGTTACTATGATATAAACTTAATAAAAGATAGAAAAAAATTCAAAATATTTTTTGGTGGAAATGGTGACTTATATTGGGAATTATTTCCAAAGATATTATTTGATGAAGAAATTAAACTACCAGAAGAAATAATAGAAACATTTGAAGTATCAAAAGATGATGATTATATATATGAAGTATTTGATGAATTATATACAAGAATAAAAGAATGTAATGTATTTAGTAAAAATAAATTAGGTTTAGAAAATTATGGATTAAAAGAAGATTCATTAACTGAAGAAGAAAAAAAACTTGTAGTAGAAAGTGCCAAAGAACATTTAAGAAAAACTTCAAGACATAGTGATTTATTTAATAATGAAGTAGTAAGCTGGCATACAGAAAATGCACTATATGAAGAAGGAAATATAGTTAATATATATAAGAAAACAGATAAGTATCTAATAGAATTTAAATATAATAAAAAATCAATAGATGAATTAGATTTTTCTATAAGATTCTGTAATAGTGGAAGTACATATCAACCATTCAATTTAGTGTTCATGAACGCATATAATGAATTATGCGAATATGAACCAAATAATAATAAAAAACTTGAAAAAAAAATGAACTAAATTGACAAATTATACTCTAAGTATTATAATTTAGACATCATTAAAGCAATGAAGAAGAAAAGTAAAATATATTTAATTGATAGAGAATTCATGGTAGGTGGAAATGAATAATTGAAATATTTGAAAGAAACTTCCGAGTAAATACTGTATACAAGGTATTTCGTTAATCGCGTTAAGATAATAGTAATAAACTAAGGTGGTACCGCGATTATTCGCCCTTATTGGGAAATAATCACGGTTTTTTTATGAAAGGAAGATAATAATGACAAATAAAGAATTAGCAGACATAATGTTTCCAAATGTTACAAAGACAATAGAAGATTATGAAAAAATGTATCCAGAAAGGGATTTACCAGAAGGTGCAGTAGTGTCAAGATTTGCACCATCTCCAACTGGTTTTGTTCACATGGGCAGTTTATTAGCAGCATTCCTAGAAAAGAAAGTTCCAACTGAAACAAATGGAGTATTCTATTTAAGAATAGAAGATACTGATCAAAAAAGAACAATAGAAAATGGAATTCAAGGAATAATAGATGATTTAAAGAACTTTGAAATAACTATTGATGAGGGAGTAATTTCTGAAACAGAACAAAAAGGAAATTATGGTCCATATATTCAAAGACAAAGAAAAGAAATATATGATACATTTGCAAAATACTTAGTAGAAAATGACTATGCATATCCTTGTTTTTGTACACCAGAAGAAATAGATAATATAAGAACAATTCAAGAAAAAAACAAAGAAAGAATTGGATACTATGGATATTGGGCAAAATGTCGTGATTTAACAAATGAAGAAAGAATAACAAGAATAAAAAATGGTGAAAACTATGTAGTACGATTAAAATCCCCTGGAAACTTCAATCACAAAGTTGAATTAAATGACTTAGTACGTGGTAAAATAGAATTTCCAGAAAATGATCAAGATATTGTAATAATTAAAAGTGATGGAATACCACTATATCATTTTGCACATCTAGTAGATGATCATTTAATGAGAACAACACATGTATTAAGAGGAGAAGAATGGTTATCAAGTACACCAGTCCATTTACAATTATTCAAAATATTTGGATTCAAACCTCCAAAATATGCTCATATTGGACTAGTTATGAAAATAGATGAAGAAGATGGAACAAGAAGAAAATTAAGCAAAAGAAAAGACCCAGAAGCAGCAGTAAGTTTTTACCATGAAAAAGGTATTCCTGTAGATGCAGTTAAATTATATTTAATGACAATAGCAAACTCTAACTTTGAAGCATGGATGGATGCAAATAAAGATAAAACACTAGATGACTTCAAATTTGATTTCAAAAAGATGAGTGCAAGTGGTTCATTATTTGACTTAGAAAAATTACTAAATATATCAAAAAACTATATCAGTAGATTAAAAGCAACTGAAGTATATGAAAATACTTTAGAATGGACAAAAGAATTTGATAATGAATTTTATGAACTATTAACAAAGTATAAAGATTATTCAATAAACATCTTAAATATTGAAAGAGAACAAAAGAAACCTAGAAAAGATTATGCATGTTATTCAGAAATAAAAGGACAAGTTTGGTATATGTATAAAGAATTATTTGATAAAGAAAAGAAAGAATATGATTATCAAACAATAACAGATATTAATGAAATAAAAACTATTACTAATACATATATAAGTAAATATTATAATGATAATGATGATAAAGAAACTTGGTTTAATAAAATCAAATCATTATGTGATGAATTAGGATATGCTAGTGATATGAAACTATATAAAGAAAATCCTGATCAATATAAGGGAAATGTAGCAGATGTAAGTACAGTACTTAGAGTAGCACTTACAACAAGAAGTATGACTCCCGATTTATATGAAATAATGAAACTATTAGGAAAAGATACAATAGAAAGCAGATATAATCAAATTTAATATCTGTTTTTCTTTTTATTTTAAAGTTTTGCTACCATTTAATCAAAAAGTGTGTTAAAATAGGTAAGTTGCAAAAAAAGGGAGAAATAATGGAATTTAAAGAATTATTAAAGAAAAAAGAAGTATTAAGAGTAATAGAAGAAAATAAATATACTATTCCTACAGAAATACAAGAAAAAATTATACCATTAATATTAGATGGTAATGATGTTTTAGGACAAAGTCAAACAGGTACAGGTAAAACCTTAGCATTTGCAGGACCAATATTAGAAACAATCGAAGAAACAAAGGAATTACAAACACTAATATTAGCACCTACAAGAGAATTAGCTATTCAAATATCAAGAGAATTTGAAGACTATAGTAAATATACAAATATAAATGTAACATGTGTATATGGAAGTAGTAGTATAGAAAATCAAATCAAAGATATTAAAAAAGGCCCAGAAATAGTAATAGGTACTCCAGGTAGAGTAAAAGACTTAATGAAAAGAAGAGTATTAAAAGTATCAGAAATTAAATACTTTGTACTTGATGAAGCGGATGAAATGCTAAGTATGGGATTTCAAGAAGAACTAGAATATATATTTGAAAAAACAAATAATGATAGACAAGTATTATTGTTTTCAGCTACAATGCCAAAACCAATATTAGCAATGGCAAAAAAATATATGTCGCCAGAATATAGAAGTGTTTCTGTAATAGCAGATGTAAAGACAGCAGAAAATATTACACAAGATTATTATATTGTTAATGATAAAACAAGAGTAGAATCAATGTGCAGAGTAATGGATTACTATAATCCAAGTAAATCTATGATATTTGTAAGAACAAAAAGAAATGCAGATGAATTAGTAGAAAAACTACAAGCAAGAGGTTATAGCGTAGATGTAATACATGGTGATATTACACAAGGTCAAAGAATTCAAACATTAGATAAATTTAAGTTAGGATATTTTAAATATTTAATAGCAACTGATGTAGCAGCAAGAGGAATACATGTAGATGATGTAGAATTAGTAATAAATTATAATTTACCAGAATCACATGAAGCATATGTTCATAGAATAGGAAGAACAGGAAGAGCACATAAATCAGGTATAGCAGTAACCTTTATTAAGCCAAATGAAGAAAAAATAATTTTTTCTTTAGAAAGAACTATTCAAACAAAATTAACAAAGAAAGAAACTCCAACTATTGAAGAAATAATACCTAATCGTGTTAATGAAGTATTAGAAAAATCTAATGCAATAAAAGAAAAAAGTTCTAAATTAGATATGTTTAGTGATTATATTAATAATTTAACTGATGAAGAAAAAAATAATATTATTAATCAATTATTAGAAAAACAATTAACTGAAAACTTAGGTTCAAATTTCTCTGTTGATATAACAGTAAAAGATAAAAAGAAAAAACAATCTAATAGGGGTAATTCTGATAGTGTAAGAATATTTATGACAATTGGAAAAATGGATAATATTGATAAAAGAGAGTTTTTATCATTTATAGAAAAGACAGCTAATGTAAAAGAAGGTACATGTACAGGTGTAGAAATAATGCCTAAATTTACTTTTATGAATGTTAAAAACGAAGAATATGAAAAAGTATTTAAAGCTTGTAATAATAAAAAGTATAATGGAAGAACAATAAGAATAGAAAAAGCAAAAAAATAATAGGGCAACCTATTATTTTTTTAACTTCTTATCTATACTTTTATATATTGTAGTTTTATTCTTACCATTTTTCTTACTTTCATATAAACCCAAATCAGCATTCTTTTGTACATCTTCTATAGAAATACTTCCATCATATAAATCTATCCCAAAACTCATACTCACCTTAGTATCATGACAATCAATAGAGTTAACTTTTTTACGAATAGTTTCTATTTTATTGTATGCTTCATCAATGGTACAATCTCTTAATATTATCATGAATTCTTCTCCACCGAATCTAATAGCTATATCAGTAGATCTAGTATTTTCATTAATAACTTTACCAATACTTTCTAATATATCATTAGCGTTTATATGACCAATAGTATCATTAATATTTTTAAAATTATCAACATCGCCAATAGCAATAGCAAAAGTATTGTTATTAGTATTAAAATCATCTAAACTTTTCTTTAATTCAGAAGCAGTTGTTTTAAAATTATATAATTTAGTTAATTCATCTTTATACACTTCACTAACTAACTTCTTATATTCAGTAATGTCCTTAAATACTTCAACTATGTAATTAATACCATCATATTGAATGATATTAGAAGTTAACTCATAATATTTATCATCAATTAAGAATTCTTCTCCACCAATATTTTCAATATTCAAATTCTTAGCATTCTTATTTGAAAAAATAATATTGCCACTATAATCTCTAATAATAATCAAATCTTTATTAGAAAAACAAAAGTAATACAAAATATCTTTAACTTTATCCATATGTATCTCCTATATTTATAATATATTAAGTATACACATCAAAAGTGTCGATTATTGTCTTATTATAAAATAAGTTTTATAATATAAATATAAGATTTATGCTGAAATAGCTCAGTAGGTAGAGCAACTCTCTCGTAAAGAGTAGGTCGCAGGTTCGATTCCTGTTTTCAGCACCATTAGAATATTTACTCGAACTGCTTTTATAGATAAAACAAAGACTCTCGAGTTTTTTATACAAAAAATAATAAAAACCCTTAAAGTATTAACAAATAGTATTGCCTGAAAAAACCAAAAAAACCGGAAAGATTCCGGTACATTATAAATAATACATATTTTTTTAAAATTATTTAATTAAACTTTTTTTTAAAATCATTTGACCAACACATTTGGAAGTTCCTTCATATTCTTCTTTAAAAACTTCCATATAATTGCAGAACCATTTTCATCTACAAATGTATGACCAGCATTTGTCATACAATTCGTAACAGCAGCGCCAATTTTTATAGTATCAGTAGTAATTTCACCAACAACTTTTGCTTTGCCACAGCTACCCGCCGCACCATCGATAATTGATATTATATTTTTATTCATTGTATGCCTTCTTTTTATATATGGGAATTAATATAACATAATTTTACAATAAAACTACAACTAATTTTTAGTTGTAGTTTTTAATTTATAATCAAAATTTTTGAAACGACAAACATTCTGAGGAGTATTATTTGCAGGAGGAAATTCAAAACCAGGATACTTAACAATTGGACAACTTTCCTTTTTAACGTTATTTAAAAAATCATCTGGTAAATTAAGTATTGATTTCACTATTTCTTTTGGAGTCATTGCTATCCATTGTGCTAGAGAAACATCAGAAAAGTGAGAACTATTAAATATTTCTAAGAATTTTAATGGCTCATCACCGATATTTTGGACATAATGGAATCCTCCAACAGGTACATATCCAACATCACCAGCCTGATAATTAAATGTTCTAGATTTTGGTCCTGGCATAAACACAGTCATTCTTGCTTTTCCTTGAATATAGTATTGAAATTCATCATTATTAGTATGCCAATGTATTTCTCTCATAGCACCAGGTTCAATTTCAACTAAAGCAGCAGTAACTGTAGTACATGCAGGGAAATTTCTATTATCAAGAATCTTAATAGTACCACCATCACATGTAATTGGTTCAACATTAATTAAAGAATGTTTATAACTATTTGGAACTTCTCCAGTAGGAGATGTAACGGTTTGAGATTCTAGTGATCCAGGATTACCACCATCAGTTATATATACTTCTTTACTTGGAATATTTTTAAAAGTTTCCTCATCTACACCAAAATTAGCAGACAAAACATCCATAGGTAAATGAGAAAATAATTCTGATATAGAAAAAGTATTATGTTCAGAGTATGAACCTTTATCAAATAACATTAAAAATTCACAACCATCATCTAATCCCTGAATACTATGAGGAATATTTTTTGGAAAAATCCATCCTTCTCCAGGATTAATATCTGCAATAAAATTTCTTCCCATTTCATCAACTGCAGTAACTCGACACTTTCCAACTAATAAAAATCCCCATTCAGATTGCTGATGTGTATGCATTTCTCTTACTCCAGGAGAAAGATTCATATCAACAATTGCAAAGGTATCAGATATAGGTAACTCCCTACTAGTTATTTCTCTTGACCAACCTCCAGGTTTTAAAATCATATTAGTATCTGCAAAAGAAAATTTTAAATTAGAAATAAGCCCAAAGTCTGTAGCAGGTGGTACCAACATATCGGGATTTTGACTTTCTCTTAATTCATTTTTAGGACCCAAGTCAAGTGCACCACATCCATCACTACGAATAGGTTGTTGATTACCATATTCTTTTAATTCATCTAATTTTTTTTGTAATTCTTTATTTTTATCTATCATATTTTTCTCCATTTCATAATTATTATTAACAATTCAAATGAATCTATTCATAAATACAATAAAAGTATTATTATCTATTAATTGTATTTAAAATAATAAAATGCTATAATAGAAAGCAATTTTATGTGATATGGTTAGGAGGTACAAAATGTATAAGTATTTTAAAGAATTAGAACATCCAAATGATTTTAAAGTATTTTTAGAAAATAATAATATTTGTGAAAAAGAACATCGTATTAAAAATTTTATACTACGTAGTAAAAATTTTATACTACCAAATAATCTATTATCAAATTTTAAAGAACTATTTGAACGAATAGATGTATTAGATATGTTTATTAATGGAACAAATGAAAAACAAAATATACATATAATGAAATAGAAAAAATATTAGAAGAAAATAATTTATATAT
>CAYMEJ010000024.1:0-13494 GCA_964389735.1 uncultured Muribaculaceae bacterium | reverse complement strand
TAGATGCAGCAAATCTTTATTACTCAAATGAAGCAGCAAATAATACAAGTAATTCGTTAGACTTTACGTGTACAACAAAAGAATGTAAAACAACAACAAATGAGAAATTAGATTTAAAAGGAAAACCAGATAAAGGAACAATAAAAGTATTTGGAGATGGAGAAATAATCGCATGTTTCCAAAGAGATACATGGTATGCAGTAAAAAACATAAACGATAAAGAAGCAAAGTTTGGAGAAGGAACATGTGAATATAATGAAGAAACAAAATCATATGACACAATAAAATTAGTATCCCAAGAAATGGTAGATAATTTAAAAAATCAATTAAAAGAATTACAAGAAAAAGGAGATGCAAAAGCATCAGAAATATTAGATACAAAAAAGGCAGTAGTAAAAGGAACTGAAATAATAGGAACAATGCCAAATAATGGATTATTAAATTGGAATCCAACATCATCAGAAAATAAAACAATAACACCAGGATATTATTCAGGAGGAACAATAAGTACAGAAGGTGCATATACGGCAGGATACAATAGTGGAAAAACAGAAAGTGGTAAAACAATTACAATACCAAAATTTCAAGCTATGGAAAGTGGTTCAGGAGTAATGACTTTTGCACCAAATACATTAAAATCACTTTCTATTAGTGGAGGATTTGGATATTCATTAAGAATAACAGCTTCAACTAGTGGATCATTGTCAAATCCGTTAACTGGTACTAGCATAAAAAATTATTTTAATTCAAGTGGTGAATGTGACTTAAGTGGATACTCATCATATTATATATATTTATATACAGCATCATATTGTACAGATTTAAAATTAACTTTCTACTAAAAATAAAAAGTACTTTTGTACTTTTTTTATTTTCTTAAATTACCATTTTCACAACGATTACCCCAACTATCTATTAATTGCTTATTTTTTTTAACATAAATAATTGAACAATGATTAGGACATTTTTGACATTCTAATCCCTTGGTTTCAAACTTATCTTCTGTTATAGAAAAATTAAAACTAATTTTATTGTTATCTTTTTTTGCTAATATTGCTATACCATATGCTCCCATTAAGTGACCATTTTTGTCAACAATAACATCTTTTTCTAAAATATCTTCAAATGCCTTTTTTACACCTATATTTTTACTAACACCACCTTGAAATATAATAGGAGATAATATTTTTTTATTTTTACCAACATTATTTAAATAATTAAGTACAACACTTTTACATAAACCTGCAACAATATCATTTTTTTTATACCCCATTTGAGCCTTATGAACTAAATCGCTTTCTGCAAAAACTGTGCATCTAGCTGCAATAGAAGTAGGGTTCTTTGAAGTAAGAGCAATATTACCGAATTCTTCAACTGGAATATTTAATCTATTAGCTTGGCTGGATAAAAATGCACCAGTACCAGCGGCACATAAAGTATTCATTGCATAATCAGTAACAATACCATTATTTATTAAAATAATTTTAGAATCCTGTCCACCAATTTCTAAAATAGTTTTAACATCAGGATATAAAGTAATAGTTCCAACTGCATGAGCAGTTATTTCATTTTTTATAACATTAGCACCAAGCATAGTACCAACAAGTCTTCTAGCAGAACCAGTAGTACCAATACCAACAATATTAATTTTATTTATATCTATTTTATTTTTTAAATTATTTATAAGTGTTTTACTAGCTTCAACTGGATTTCCATTAGTTAAAATATAGTTACTTGCAATAATATTTAAATTATTATCTATAATAACACCCTTAGTAGAAATACTACCAATATCTATTCCCATATAACAATCCATTATTTTTTCCTCCTAAAATTAATCATATCGTAAAAAGCTTCTAATCTAGTTTTAATACCATCATCACTCGTTTGATTATCAAACGAAAAGAAAATAATAGGCATAGAATAGTCCTTACATACATTTTGAATAATAGGTATAGCACCAATTTCAGGAGTGCATCCAAATGGCTTAATATGAATAATACCATCATAACCATTATTTATTAACCATTTACTTCTATAAACATTATCAAGACCATCAGCACCCAATGAATAAATACAATATTCTTCAACCTCATTTAACATTTTCTTTTTCATAAATTTTTTAATTAATAATAAATATGTAAGATTAGTAAATCTCTTAACTTGAATATTCATACGAGCAAGTTCCATTTCAAAATAATAATTAGAAAAAGGTTCCATGGAAGTATATAATTCACCAATAATACCAACTTTGATACAATCGTCATTTTTATTAATTTTAATTTTTCTTAATCTCTTTTTATATTTTAAATAATTTATAATTAAAGAACTAATATTTTTAGATTTACTAAATTTATTTAAATATTCTGATTTCATATTAATAAAACTATTTTTTTCTATTTCGAAACCAATATTTAATCTAATATAATTATCTAATTTATCCATAAAAATAATCATTAACATAGTTAAAATAAAATAATAAAAGAACTTAATAAAAGATAATTTATTATTTAATTCTTTAAATATATGATAAAGATATTTAATAGTAATATGATCTGTATTTGTAATATTATAAAATTTAAAATTATATCCTAAATCTTTTAATATAGTTTCTTGTACTTCAGCATAATAACCATATCTACAACCACCACCAGCTTGTATTAAAATATCTGCTTTATTTATTTCTAAACTTTCAATAAAATTTCCTAAGTTATATTTAAAAGGAATACATACAAAGTCAGGTGAATATTTACTGCCTAATTCAATAGTATTTTTAGTAATTGGTGGAGCTTGTTTAATAATACAATTAGTTAATTTATTTAATAAAAATGATACTGGGACAGCGTAATCTCCTAAATGAGGAAAACTAATTACTTTATTATTCATTAACTTTAATCCTTTCTTTTAATATATCTATAAAACTTTCTAATCTAGTATTAATACCAGTATCATTATCAGAAGTATCAAGAATAATATTAAGAATAGGCAAATCTATTTTCCTATTAATCATTTCATTACATAAACTATCTGGTCCACAAGGAAAAGTAGTAATATTAATAATACCATCTACTTTATCTTTATAATGAACTATTGAACTCATAATTTCTTTTTGATAAGTCCAATAACAACTACTAGATATTTCTTTGCTTTCGTTATTTTTACTATGATATAAATCAGAATAAATAATGGTAATATTTTCTTTATTTAAATAATTAGTAATTATTTTACCCACAAACTCATCATACAAATTGTAGGGATGACCAACTAATAATATTTTCAATTTATTACTATTTAGTAATTCATTTTCTTGTTTACTTATTCTTTTTTCTTGTAATAAATTTTCTTCCAATTTAGCAAACTTATACGCTTGTAATGAGTTCCTATAACTAAATCCTAAATTCATACCCATAGTAGTAAAAGCATATTTTTCTGTTTCAGATTTTTCAACATCAATATTATAATTTAATAAATTAACATTAAAAGTATTCTTTACTAAATCATATAAACAAGAAAAATTAGTGCATAATTTTTCATCTTTAACTAAGCAATTAATTCTAGGTACAAGAACATAATCACATTTATCTTTTAAATAATTAACATGTCCTAAAAATATCTTCATAGATAAGCAAGTTTCATCATTACTATATTTAATACCATTATTTAATATCTCTTTATTTGTATTAGGACTAATAATTAAATCACATCCAAGTAAATCAAAAAAATTAATCCATAAATCTTTATACTTGTAATATAAAAGTGCTTTAGGTATTCCTATTTTAATTTTTCTCATATTTATCCCTCATTAAATACTATTAAAAAATATATTAATTATTAAAGATTTAATTCGACATTTTTTATAAAAAAAGATATAATTACTAAAGATAGAGAAGTGTAGTAAATGAAAAATAAAATAATATCTATAATACTAGCAATATGTGTATTTATATCACCAATTACAGTCTTTGCAAAAAATAATAAATTTGAAGTTACATTAGAAAAATGTGTAGATGGTGATACAGCTAAATTTAAATTAGATGATGGTAAAGTATATATAGCAAGATTTTTAGCAATAGATACACCAGAAACAGTACATCCTAAAATAGGAGAAGAACCTTTTGGTAAAGAAGCAAGTAATTATACATGTAGGGCACTAAAAAATGCAACAAGTATAGAATTAGAATATGATGCAAATAGTGATAAAACCGATAAATATAATAGATTATTAGTTTGGATATTTGTAGATAATTTTTTATTACAAGAACAATTAATAGAAAAAGGATTAGCAAATGTAGCATACTTATATGGTAATTATAAATATACTAATGTATTACAAGAAAAGGAACAATTAGCAAAGAGTAAACAAATAGGAGTACATTCACAAGAATCAATAGAAAATAGCAAAGAAACAACTGAAGAAGTCTTAACAAAAGATGAAAAGAAAACTTTAGATAAATTAGCAAAAAAAGTAAGTAAAAGTATTTTTAAAATTATCATAGATATAATAATTGAAATTATTAACAGCATATTAAATATAATTGTAAATGCAATAAAAAATGTGCTATAATTAATTTGGTGAGAAACTAGGAGGTAAATATGAAAAAGGAAACTGAAACAAAAAAGAAAACAACTAAAGCACCAGCAAAAAAAACAGCAGCAAAAACAGTTGCTAAAAAGGAAGTAGTAAAAGAAGTTACTACAAAGAAAATTGAAAAGAAAGAAAATATAGAAAAAAGTAACAAAACAGATAATATAAAAAATATTGCATTAATAGTAATGGCAATAATAATTGTTATTGGAGGACTTTTCTTTGTTAGTGAAGTAGTAAGTAAAGATAAAACTACAACAGAAAAGAAAGATAATACTGTAGTAGATGAAAGTAGTTTAAAAGACAATCCATTATTAGAAGATGGACAAGTATTAGATACAAATAAAATGAAAAATATTCATACAATTACTTGGGATGAATATATGGATTTATATAATGGAGACAAGAAAACTGTTATATTTATAGGAAGTGCAACATGTAGTTGGTGTTCATACCAAAAACCAATATTACAAGATGTACTTTATATGTATCCAGAAATTGATGTACCATATTTAGATTTAACAACAGTAACAGATGACAATTATTCAACATTATTAGATCAAACTGAACAACCTAACGGAATTGGAACACCATCATTTGTAACAGTAAGTAATAAAAAAGTATCATCATTTGAATCAGGTGCAAGAGGAAGATCAGATTTAGTTGAATTATTAGAAAGCAATGGAATAATAAAAAATAACGATTAATAAATAAGTAGGTGTGAAATGGAAAATAATGTATACGAGAAAGTAAAAGAATTTAAAAAGAAATATCCCATGACAGTAGCATGGAGACTAAGAAAAAATTCTAAAATAGTCCAAAAACATTTAAATCCTGGAGAAAAGGTATTATATGCTTTTGTTGCACAAAAAAATGACAGATTTTATGATTTATTTTCTACAGGGGTAGTTGTCTTAACAAATAAAAGATTACTAGTAGGAAGAAAAAGAGTAGTATTTGGATATTTCTTAGATGCAATCACACCAGATTTATTTAATGATTTAAAAGTTTTAGCAGGAGTGTTTTGGGGTAAAATCCAAATTGATACTGTAAAAGAAATAGTAACTTTATCAAACATTGATAAAGCTGCATTGCCAGAAATAGAAACTAATATTTCTGAATATATGATGAAAGAAAAGAAAAAATATGCACAGAGATCAACAGTAGCTGAATAAGCTACTTTTCTTTTTTTTAAATATAATATATAATGAATAATAGGTGATAATATGAAGAAAGCAGTATCAATAATTTTATTAGTAGGACTTTTATATTTTTTATATCAATTGGGAGCAAATTTTCTTAAAAATGAACATTCCATTGAATATACAATAACTACTAATGATAAAAAATTCAGTGTAATAGAAAAATATAATAAAAAAGAATATAACAATCAATATTATTTAGAAATTAATATTGATAATAATAAATTCTTTTATGAAATAAAAAACAGTTTTAATAAAATAACTAAAATAATCGATAGAATTAAATATATAGAAAAAGATGGAATGTTATGCATATATCCAATACTAGTAAATAAAAAGGAATATGCTCAAATAGAATGTTCATCAGCAAATAATACATATAGTTATGATTATGCTAAGACTATTTCTTCAGTACCCAATGAATTGGTAGAAGAATTAAAAAAAGATGGATTTAACAGTAATTCTTGGAATAATGATGAAACAGTAACTGTGTCTGATGCAATGAATGTATACCAAAAAAATATAATAAAAAATGATTATATTACTATATGGACTTATTCAGGAGTAAGACAACTTAGTAAAGATAAAGTATCAAAACATCAATACTTAGCAACAGATGTATATGAAAATATATTAGGAACACAAGTAGATAAATATTATATTATTCCATTAGTTGTACAAAGTTTTGAATTTAAAAAAATAATTATATTAAATGTAGAAAATGATAAGTCATCAACATTAGAATTTGAAGATCCAATATCAACTGATTCATATGTAAATGGAGTAGTAGATAATAAATTATATATATTTGATAATGATAACCTTAAACAAATAGAAATAGATCCAAAAGAAGAAAGCTATGAAATAATAGGAACAACAGCATCAAATGGACAATTCTATAATGGAAAAGTATGGGAAGATAGAAATATATATGATTTTAAGACTAACAAATTAATATTTTCTAAGGATTATTCAAAAATAGATGAATTACAAAAGTATAATGCAAAAAAAATATTAGAGTCTAATTTAAATTATTATATTTTATCAAATGATGGAATTATGTATAAAGTAAATAAAAGTAATTTAAATAATGGAATAATAATGTTTAAAAATAAAAATATTTCAGAATTAAAACTAAGTAATGAAACAATTTATTACATAGCAGGTGATTCACTATATTATTCAGATATAGTTGAAGGTAATAAACTAATAGTTAAATATAATGAATTTAATTATAATAATAGAAATATTTTTGATGTATATAAGAAGTCATAGACTTCTTTTTATTTTCATATAAATTAATAGGAGGAGTTAAAATGGAAAGATACATTGTTCAACAAGGTGATGATATTGTTTCAATAGCGCAAAAGTATGGAGTATCAATAGTAGATTTAATAAATACTAATAATTTAGAAAACACTTATTTTTTAACACCAGGGACAGAAATAATAATACCAATATCTAAAACATTATTAGATACATATACAATAAAAAAAGGCGATACATTATATGCAATTGCAAAATCATATAATATAGAACCAATTACCTTAGCACTTATAAATGGAATATCATTAAGTGAATATATTTATGAAAACCAAAAACTATTAGTACCAAAAAAAGGAATAAATACATATATAACAAGACCAAATGATACATTAAGAACCGTTTCAAAAGATTTAGGTATAAGTATTAATGAATTACTAACATATAATGATAATATTTATCTGTTACCTGAACAATTAATATTATATAAAGAAAAAAACAATTACAATTAACAGTAATTGTTTTTTGTTGTCACATAAGGATAAATATGATATAATTCATAATAATAGAGGTGCTAGGATATGGAAAATAAAGAAGAGAAATCATTAGCAAAAGTAGTATTAAAAGAACTTGGAAAAGAATATTGTGACAATTTACTTGAAAGTTTAAATCAAAATGAAGAGATGAATTCAGAGTATGATGAAAAATTAGATACAGATCCAATAAAAGTAAGAAAATATTTAAATAGAATTAATGGTAAAAATAGTCAAGTTGATAGTTTTGATGTAAGTAAATTCCCAGATAAATTAGAAAAAAATCTAATAGAATTTAAAGACAAAAAAGTAATAGAAGATAAAGATGAAACAGTAGTAATAGACATTACACAACCAAAATTAATTTCAGAAGAATTAACAAAAGAAGAAATAGAAAATGAAAGTATTGAACACTATTGTGAACAACTTACAAAAGAAATGGCAATATCAAATTATGTATATGATAATACTAGAACACTAATAGAAGCAAAGTTAGAAGAAATGTATAGAATGCCAACTACTGATGATTTAGAAGTAGAGGAACCATTAAGACAATACCTTTATCCAATAAAAGAAGTATTATATTATAAAGATGGAGAAAAAATATTACCATTATATAATGTAAAAGATAAAAAACCAGTAGTAATAGAATATAATCCATTAAAAGTTGAAAAGATAATAGAACAAACAATTGAAGAAAAATTATTATTAAAGGATAAATTAGATATTATAAGGGATGAATTAGAATCACTAAAAAGAAGTTTTCCATCGAATCAAGATGATTCATATAGAAAAGATACATTATCTAGTCAAGAACAAGTAAAAAATATGGATGATTATATGGAATTAAAACAAAGAGGAAGATTCTTAGAAGATGAAATAATAACAAGTAAAAAAATGAAGTAAGATTAATATATAATAAATATTAATCTTTTTATTTACACAGTTTACAAAAAATATTTTTATAAATACTCATAATATTAGAAATAAGATTTATAATAAAAGTATCATAGGAGGAGAAAATGGAAAGATTAAAAGATAAAGTCTGTATCATAACAGGTGCAGCAAGTGGATTTGGTAAAGAAATGACACTTTTATTTGCAAAAGAAGGAGCAAAAGTAATAGCAGCAGATTATAATGACAAAATAATGACTACTTTTTCACCAATGGATGGTGAAATAACACCAGTTATTTGTGATGTAACTAAACATGAACAAGTAAAAGAAATGGTAAATGTAGCTAAATCAAAATATGGAAGATTAGATGTTTTATGTAACAATGCAGGTATTAATAACAAAACACCTTATAGAACTCATGAATATCCAGTAGAAGAATGGGATCAATTATATAATGTTCTAGTAAAAGGTGCATTCTTAGTACTTAGAGAAAGTCTAAACTTAATGCTTGAATCAGGTGGAGGTTCAGTAATCAATACAGGATCAATTGGAGCATTTAGAGCAACAGTAGGTTCAACTGCATATTGTTCAGCAAAAGGAGCTATCAGAATGATGACTACTAATGCAGCAGCAGAATATGTAAAAGATAATATTAGAATTAATTCAGTATGTCCAGGTATATTTAATACAGCAATATTAGATGGATTACAACCTGATGTACTTAAATTCTTAGCAGAACAAGTACCAATGGGTAGAATAGGTGAACCTATTGATATGGCATATTTAGCACTATTCTTAGCAAGTGATGAATCTAAATATATAACTGGTCAAAACTGGTTAATAGATGGTGGAAGAAGCTGTATGTAAAAACTAAAAGATGATTTAATCATCTTTTTTTGTGGAAAAATAATTGTAAGGGTATTGACAATTTAAATTGGTTGTACTATTATTGATAAGGCACTAAAAAAGTAGGTGAAGTTTAATATGAAAGAAACTCCGATTCTAGAACAAATAAAAAACTTAGATAAATCAGTAATTAGATCTTTTATTATTGAAGTTCATAAAGAACATGAACATCATCATCATCCAACACCAACACAATTTCAAATAATTGGATACATAATAAAACATCAAAATGAAGACATTTATCAAAGAGATTTAGAAAAAGTTCTTAATCTAAGAAGAGCAACTGTATCTGGAGTACTACAAACAATGGAAAAAAGAAAAATTATTACAAGAGTAGTATCAGAAAAAGATTCAAGAACAAAAAAAATTATGTTAAATGAAGATGCCAAACAAGCTTTTATTAACGGAAAAGAAAGATTTATTAATTTAGAAAAAATAATAAAAAAAGATATTAGTGATGAAGAATTAAAAAACTTTTCGAATACAATTAATAAGATGCAAAAAAATATAGAAGATTATAACAAGAAGGAAGGAATAAAACATGATAAAATTATTTAAAAATTTTTCAAAAAAAGAATGGATATTAGTAATAATAGCCTTTATACTAATATTTTCACAAGTATGGTTAGAATTAAAGATGCCAGACTATATGTCAGAAATAACTGTATTAGTACAAAATGACAACACAGAAATGTCTAAAATAATATTAAATGGTGGATATATGTTATTATGTGCATTCGGTAGTTTAGTATCAGCAATAATAACAGGATACATAGTAGCATACATTGGTTCAGTATTCTCATTAAAAGCAAGAAAAAAACTATTTAATAAAGTAGAAGACTTATCAATGGATGAAGTAAAACAATTCTCTACTAGTAGTTTAATTACTAGAACAACAAATGATATTACTCAAGTAGAAATGCTTATAGGATTAGGTTTAAATCTACTTATAAAAGCACCTATTACAGCAGTATGGGCAATAACTAAAATACTAAATAAAAGCTGGCAATGGAGTATGATAACAGCTATAGCAGTAGCAATACTATTATTTACTATTGGAGTATTAACAATGATAGTAGTACCTAAGTTTAAAATAGTACAAAAATTAATAGATAAATTAAATAATGTAACAAGAGAAAACTTAACAGGTATTAGAGTAGTAAGAGCATTTAATGCAGAACAATATCAAGAAGATAAATTTGAAGACACAAATGAAAAATTAACAAAACAACAATTATTTAACCAAAAAACATTTGCAATAATGTCTCCAATAATGTACTTAGTAATGTACTTCTTATCATTAGCAATATACTTTATAGGAGCATACTTAATAAAAGATGCAATGCTAGCAGACAAGATAGGATTATTTGGTGATATGGTAGTATTCACTTCATATGCAATGCAAATAATAATGTCATTCTTAATGTTAGCAATGATATTCATGATATATCCAAGAGCAAGTGTATCAGCAAAACGTATTAATGAAGTAATGGACTCAAAAACAAGTATAGAAAATGGAACATTTACTGGAAAAATAAAAGAAAGTGGTACAGTAGAATTTAAAGATGTATCATTTAAATACCCTGATTCAGAAGAATATTTATTAAAAAATATATCATTTAAAGTAAACAAAGGTGAAACAATCGCATTTATTGGATCAACTGGTTCTGGTAAATCAACATTAATAAATCTAGTACCTAGATTTTATGATGCAACTGATGGAGAAATATTAATAGATGGTATAAACGTAAAAGAATATAAATTAGAATCTTTATATAATAAATTAGGATATGTACCCCAAAAAGCAGTAATGTTCAATGGAAGTGTAATAGATAATGTATCATATGGAGAAAGTAATACTAAAATAACAAAAGATAAAGTATTAGAAGCAATCAAAATAGCACAAGGAACAGAATTTGTTGAAAAAATGGATGATAAATATGAATCTCATATAGCACAAGGTGGAACTAATATATCAGGTGGTCAAAAGCAAAGATTAGCTATAGCAAGAGCAATAGCAAGAACACCAGAAATATATATATTTGATGATTCTTTCTCAGCACTTGATTATAAAACTGATTCAGTACTAAGACATGAATTAAAGAAATATACAAAAGATGCAACAAGTCTTATAGTAGCACAAAGAATAGGAACTATTTTAAATGCAGATAAAATAGTAGTACTAGATGAAGGTAAATGTGTGGGTATAGGAACACATAAAGAATTATTAAAATCATGTAAAGTATATAAACAAATTGCTTTATCACAATTATCAAAGGAGGAACTTGAAAATGCGTAATGAAGAAAAAACTCCTAAAAAAAGACCAATGGGTCCTCCAGGAACACCAGGAGAAAAACCAAAGAACTTAAAAAGTGCTATTAGTAGATTAATAAAAGAATTAAAAGATTTCAAAGTATTAATTATTTTATCTTTAATACTTGCAATAGCAGGTGCAATTCTATCTATATCAGCACCAAATAAGATATCAGATTTAACTGACGAAATATCAAAAGGATTAGTAATAGATACTAAAAACATGGAAGAAATTACTAATAAAGTAATGACTAATCAAGGTAAAGAATTTACAGTAGATGGATACAAAATAACTCCAAAAGATCAAATAGAGTTCATGAAAATAATGAAGACTATGGATAAAAATAGTGATTCAACAGAAATGTATAAAAAACTTGATCAAATGCCAAAGAGTATTAGAAATGCTGTTGAACCAACTATGAATATGGATACTATAAAGGATTTAGGATTAATAATAGTAATAATATATGTTTGTAGTGCATTATTTACATATATTGAATCTATTTCAATGACAGATGTAGCAAATAAATTTGCTAAACAATTAAGAACTAGAATATCTAATAAAATAAATAAATTACCATTAAAATATTTTGATAATCACTCAACAGGAGATATATTATCAAGAGTAACTAATGATGTAGATACTATAGCTCAAACTATGAATCAATCACTTGCAACATTAGTAAGTTCAGTAACATTATTCTTAGGAACAATAGTAATGATGTTTTATACAAACTGGATTATGGCAATAACAGCAATATTATCTAGTTTAATAGGATTCTCATTTATGTTTGTAATTCTAGGTAAATCACAAAAACACTTTGTAGCAAGACAAAAAGAATTAGGTAATTTAAATGGTCATATAGAAGAAATATATTCAGGATTAAATGTAGTAAAAGTATATAATGGAAAAAATGAATCAGATAAAAAATTTGATGAATATAATAAAAAAGTATATGAAGCTAATCGTAAGAGTCAATTTTTATCAGGATTAATGATGCCAATGATGGGATTTATTGGTAACTTTGGATATGTAGCAGTATGTATAGTAGGTGCATTATTAGTATTAAATAATAATATTACATTTGGTGTAATAGTAGCTTTTATTACTTATGTAAGATTATTTACATCTCCTTTATCACAAATAGCACAAGCTATGACAAGTATGCAATCAACAGCAGCAGCTAGTGAAAGAGTATTTGAATTTGTAGATGAAGAAGAAATGACTGATGAAAAGAAATTAAAAGGTAAATTAAATAATGTTAAAGGTAAAATTGAATTTAAAGATGTAGAATTTACTTATGATGGTAATGATAAACCTACTATTAAAAACTTTAGTGCAATAGCAACACCAGGACAAAAAATAGCTATAGTAGGACCAACCGGAGCAGGTAAGACTACAATGGTAAATCTACTTATGAAATTCTATGAAATAAACTCAGGTGATATAAAAATAGATGGAGTATCAATAAAAGAATTATCAAGAGAAAATATTCATGATTTATTTACAATGGTTTTACAAGATACATGGCTTTTTGATGGAACTATAAAAGATAATATTAAATACAATAAAGATAATATTACAGATGAACAAATAAAAGATGTTTGCAAAGTAGTAGGATTAGATCACTTTATAAAAACATTACCTCATGGATATAACACAGAAATATCAAATAATGATAGTGTATCAGCTGGAGAAAGACAATTATTAACAATAGCAAGAGGTATGCTAAAAGATGCACCATTCTTAATACTAGATGAAGCAACATCTAATGTAGATACAAGAACAGAAGAA
>CAYMEJ010000023.1:0-15623 GCA_964389735.1 uncultured Muribaculaceae bacterium | reverse complement strand
TTGTATGTTTTTAATAGTAAAGATACTTCTTTTAAGAAGATTGTTAAAGAAGGTGTATCTTTCTATGGATTTAGATTATTATCTTATGGATTTGACATGTTAATTATGTTTATTATGGTAGATATGTTAAATATTAATAAGATGATTTCTAAAATATGTGCTAATATATTTGTAATAATAATTAATTATGTATTTAGTAAATTATTTATATTTAAGAAGGAGGAAAAATAATGGAAAAGATATCAGTAGTAGTACCTTGTTATAATGAACAAGAAGCTTTACCTTATTTTTATGATGAGATTACTAAAATAGCAGATGAGATGAAGAAGAAAGTAGAATTTGAAATATTATTTGTTAATGATGGTTCAAAGGATGATACTTTAAAGGGATTAAGATATTTATCAAAGAAAGATAAAAGAATTAGATATGTTTCTTTTTCTAGAAACTTTGGTAAAGAAGCAGCAATGTATGCTGGACTTGAAAATGCTACAGGAGATTATGTAACAGTAATGGATGCTGATTTACAAGATCCACCTAAATTATTAATTGAAATGTATGATTTAATAAAAAATGAAGATTATGATTGTGTAGCTACTAGACGTTCTACTAGAAAAGGTGAACCTGTAATTAGAAGTTTCTTTGCTAGAAAGTTCTATAAATTAATTAATAAGATGAGTAAAACTGAAATGGTAGATGGTGCTAGAGACTTTAGACTTATGACTAGACAAATGGTTGATGCAGTATTATCTATGAAAGAATATAATAGATATTCAAAAGGTTTATTTAGTTTTGTTGGTTTTGATACTAAATGGTTAGAATATGAAAACGTAGAAAGAGTAGCAGGTAATACAAAATGGAACTTTTGGAAATTATTTGCTTATGCAATTGAAGGTATAATTGCATTTACTACTGCACCTTTAGCAATAGCTGCTATATTAGGTGTGATACTTTGTTTCTTAGCATTTGTATTAATAATTATAATAGTAGTTAAAACTATTGTATGGGGAGATCCTGTTGGTGGATGGCCTTCACTTGTATGTATTATTTCATTATTAAGTGGAGTACAATTACTATGCACTGGTATTATTGGTGAATACTTAGCTAGAACTTATTTAGAAACAAAAGGAAGACCAATATATATAATTAAAGAAACTGAGAAAAATAGAAAAAAATAAATATTAGAATTGTAGTGATACAATTCTTTTTTTATGATATAATTTAATTAGAATAGAATAGGGTAGTAAGGAAAAGCAGTATGAGAATATTACACTTATTTAATTGGCGTTTACAAGATGTAAAAGAACACTTAGAAGAAATATCTAAGCAGGGTTTTGATGCGGTTCAAATTAATCCGCTTCAACCTTTAAAGGAAGATAACTTTGATAATTGGTGGTTATCTTATCAACCATGTGGTTTTAGTATTGGTAACCAATATGGTAGTAAAAGGGATTTAGAAGAATTATGTACATTAGCTAATATATATAATGTTGATATATATGCTGATGTTATATGTACACATATGGCAGGTAAAAATGATGGAAGTCTTTATCCACATGAAAGAGTGGATAAAAGAATTGTAGATAATCCATATATGTGGAGAGAAAGAAAATATATTTATAATTGGCAAGATAGAAATGAAATAATATCATTTTGTGCAGGTCTTCCTAGTTTAAATTTATATAATTATGATTTACAAGATATAATAACGAACTTTTTAAATGAAATGATTGATTGTGGTGTTAAGGGATTTAGATTTGATTCTGCAAAAAGTATTCCTACTCCACAAGAAGGTTGTGACTTTTGGCCTAGAGTTATATCAAGGTTAAGTGATCCAACTGTTTATAAGTATGGAGAAGTAATATTTGCTGATGAGAATTTAATTGGAATGTATTCTAATTATATTGATGTATTAACTAATACTAGAAGTAATCAAGTTAATAATGTAGTAGCATTCACAGAGAGTCATGATACATTTTATGAATTTAAATATACTAAAGATATAACTTCAAGAATGATTACTAATGATTATGAATTCTTAGTAAGAGATTATCCTAATACTATATATTTTGCTAGACCATTTGATAATGAATGGAAAAGTGAAAGTGTTAGAAATTCTAATTTTAAAGAGAAAAATAGAAATAAAGTTTTATCTATTAATTAGGAGGTAGTATGGAAAAAGAAGTAGCAATGATAATTAGTTCATTAATAAATAATATTGGTTTATTAGGTGGAGATGAAGAACTTGTTAATAACACAATTGATGGTATTGAAACAATAAGAGATGAATGGCCTACAATGGAAGAATATGAGAAAAAAGAAATGGATATAACTTGTAAAGTATTGAGAAAAACATATTGTAATAAGAAGAAATTGAAATAATTTCTTTTTTTTGTTATAATATGCACCAATGGAAGTGATACTATGAATAATATTAGAACATATAATTTAGAATTATTAGCAAAAGTAAATGAATTACAACATAGTTCTTTATTTTCATGCCCACTTTTAGTAAGTAGTAAAGAAGAATATATTAATAATGTAAAAGAAAATAGTAATAGTATTATGTATATAGGACAAGAAACTAATACTTGGTTAAATTCAAGTAAAGATAATATTGCACTTGATTATATTGAATACTGGTATTATAGATTTTTAGTAGAAGAAAAAGGTAATAATAAAGAGTTTTGGAGATATATTAAAAAAATAAATGATGAAGATATGGATCATGTTATATGGACTAATGCTTTAGTATTAGGTTCTAGAAAAGAAAAAGGTACTCCTACTCATTATAATGAGATAAAGGAATTAAGTATTAATAATTTAATTTATTTATATGAGTATTTTAAACCTAATATGACTTTAATAGTTGCTGGATCTAAAAATCCATATTATGAAATAATAACAAAGTTTTTAAATACAATAGATTCTTCTATCGAAAAATATCCTAGTAGAGGTAATTTAATAGTATCAGATGAAGAAAAGAATATTCATTGGACATATCATCCTAATTATTTACAAAGAATACATGAATTTGAGAATACTAACTTAATATTAAAAAAAATAAAGGAATAATTAATTATTCCTTTTTATTATGTTATTTTTAATAAATGTAGCAACACCATCATCATTATTAGTATCTGTTATATAGTCAACATTTTCTAATACTTTATCAACAGCATTTTTAACAGCTACACCTATACCACAATATTTTAGCATTTCTAAATCATTATAATCATTTCCAAATGCTAATATTTCATTACTAGTAATATTTAAGTGTTTTTCTAAATATTTTATAGCATTTAATTTGTTTATTTCTTTCTTTGTAAATCTACGCATTATTTCATTTTTATAATTATGAGTTGTGCAATTATCTAGATTATACACTATTTCCTTAGACCAATCATCATCTTTTAATTCTGCTATTATTTTGTATGATGGATAATCAAAATTATTAAAATCATTATATATTGCTTTTATATGTTTTCTTTTTCTTTTATCTATTTCATAATTAATAAAATTTTCTTCATCAGTTTCAACTAAAATTTTACCTTTGTTATTTGTATATTTCTTACACATATTTATTATTGTTTTAGTTGTATTAACATCCATCATTTCATTATATATTACTTCATTATTATATATTATAGTAGCACCACTATTTAATATAGCAATATCTGGTTTAATAATATTAATAAATTCTTGTGCTGATTTCTTTGATCTTGCTGTTGCTATTCCAATTAATATATTTTTTTCTTTACAAATATTTAATACATTTTTAGTATAGTCTGATATATATTTACTATCACGAAGTAGTGTTCCATCTAAATCAGTAATAATTAATTTTACATCCATATACATCACCTTTACATCTAATTACTATAAAAATTATAACATAATTTTAAGAATATGTTATATTGATATTAGGTGGATATGAGTATGAATAAAGTAGATTTATTAATTGAAGAAGAATTAAAAAAACAAAGAGTTAAAAAATCAAATGAATTAGCAGTAATATCTATTATTATTAATATTTTATTTTATGCTATGTCCATTTTTATGATTGATATTACTTTTAGTTCTGACACTAATTCGTTAGGATGGGTAGTATTTCTTCTTTTACCAGTTATTATAATAACTATTATTGCACAATTAATGTCTATATATATGGGAATTAAAGCAACAAAAATGTATATGAAGGAAAAAGAAGAAGTAAAAAACTTTGGTCGAAAGTTTTTAGCAATGTTAAATATTATAAATATATTTGTTACAATTATTATTGTAATAGTAGAAAGAAGTCTTTATATAACGTTAGGAGCAATTGTATTTGAATTAATAGAAATGTTTATAGAAAGCTTTTAATAGTTGTATAAACTTGAAAAATAACTCATTTTGTGGTATAATATCAATTGCATTTAGGGGGAAATAGAATGGAACGTTTAAGAATTTTTAATACGACAATATTAGATGGACCTATGACAACAAATAAGAACTTCTATCAAGTTGGAATGTCTAACGAGGAAATAAGAAAAGATTTCATGAGTAGAAAAGAAATAGTTGGAAAAATAAATGAATTTAGACCTAATAAATTATTTATTCCTATTCAAAAAAATAGTAATAAACCAGATTTATATCCAGATGGTAAAGTTGTTGAATTAACAAAAGAAATGATTGATTCAGTTGATGATTTATTTGATCTTGATATATATTGTGACGGTGTTTTATTAGATTCTAGTAATAAAGGTGTTGTAATTGGATATCCAGTTGCTGATTGTCCAGTTGTAATTGCACAAGATCCAATATTAAATAAATTTGTATTAGGACATTGTGGTTGTGAATATATTAATAGACATTTACCTGAACAATTAATAGATGGTTTATATCATAATACAGGAATAAAAGATAGTGATGTTAAATTATATATCGGACCATGTGCTGATTTTGCTTCTTTTACATATGATACATATCCAAAATGGGCAACTGATCCAATTTGGGATGGATGTATAATAGAAGAAAAAGGACTATATCATATAGATATGAGAAGGGCAATAATTAGGCAATTTAAAAATAGAAATATTCCATTAGAAAACGTTGATTTTAATTTTGATGATACTATTACTGATGAAAAGTATTATTCAAATAATGCTGCTCATAATGGTAAAAAAGATAAAGATGGAAGATTTTTAACAGGTGCTTTTTATCCAGATGAGAAACTAAAAAGAAAAGTATTGAGATTTTAGAAAACTTGACAAGTTAGTAAATAGATGATAACATATTGACTTGTCCCGTGATAAATTAAGAGGTGTAAATTTATGTTTTACGAAGAAACACAAGCAATCAAAGCTGTAGAAGGGGATCCGTCCCTGATATTTCAATTAATTAAAGAAAATCATATTGAAATAGTAGAAAAAGTGTTATCAAAAAAAATGATAGATATTAATTTATGTGATGAATTAGGTAACAATGTTATGATGAGATTATTAATTCATGGTAGTTATGATGTTGTACTAAATCATATGAATTATGAAGGATGGGATATTAACCATCAAAATAATGAAGGAGATACTTTCTCACATTATTTATCAATGATAAATTATGTTAATGTTGCTCCTATCATTGCAAAATTAAAAAGAAATAAGAATTATATACCTAATATTAAAAATAATAAAGGTGAAACAATTCTTGATAAGTCAATTAATAATAATTATATGTATACTACAATGAAAATACTTGAAGATTCTAGATTTAATAATATTGATATTGTATCATTTAAGAATTTATATGATACTTATATTAAAAGTAATCAATACGGGAAATATTCAAAATTAACAAATTTAGAAATAATAGTAGATAATCTTGAAGATAGACAATTATTACCAAGAATGCAAAGATTAATTCAAATAATAAAAGAAAATTTTGAAATAATTAAAAATGAATTTTTAAGTAATAAGTCTACTTGTTTAGATAATATAATTAGTGATTTATTAGTAGAAAGTAATGCATAATGCATTACTTTTTTTGTTCATACTAATTATGGGTGAATAAAATGAATATATTAATAACAGGTGCTAGAGGTGGAATAGGATATGATTTAGGAATTAAGTTAGCTAGTAATAATAATTTTGTTTATATGGGTGTTAAGAATAAAATAGAAAAAGAAATGTTAATTAGAAATATTCCTATTAGATTAATAGATAAGATAAAAGTAATTAAACTTGATATAACTAATGAAGAGGATAGATTAATTATTGATAGACTTGATATTGATTGTTTAGTTAATCAAGCTGGTATAGGAATAGGTGGTTCTTTGGTAGAGTTACCTATAAGTGAGATTAGAAAAAACTTTGAAGTTAATTTTTTTTCTACTTTTAGATTAACTCAAATATATATAAATAATAGAATTAAATTAAATAAATCTGGAAAAGTACTTATTACTTCTTCTATTGCTGGAGTGATGGCACTTCCTTATTTAGGTAGTTATTGTGCTACAAAGTCAGCAATAAGTACTATGAGTATATGTTTAAATAAAGAATTAAAAAGTAGGAAGATAGATGTACAAATAAAACTAATTGAACCAGGTGCATATAAAACAGGTTTTAATCAAGTAATGATTAATAATAAAGAAAAGTATATGGATAATGTTGAGGAAATAAATAAGAAACAAGAGATGTTATTTAATTTAATTGAAAAGAAAAGTACTGATTCAATAGTTAATAAGATGTATAATGCTATTATGTCTAAAAATAGTAGATTAATATATAGAAGTCCATTTATACAAGGACTAGGTGCAAAAATATATTTTCTTTTATTTAGATAAATAATTTAGTATAATAGTATAGGAAATGGAAGTGTGTATATGCAAACACCTAGTTATAAAGATGCTAAAGTTAGAACTAATAGTAAAGTAGAATTAGAAAAGTATGATATAGATAATAGTTTTAAAACTTTAGGAAAGAATAAATCATATTATTTAAAAACATATGGATGTCAAATGAATGAACATGATAGTGAAAATATTAAAGCAATGTTAGAAAGTATGGGTTTTACAGAAATTGATGATTATGAACAAGCAGATCTTGTATTATTAAATACTTGTTCAATTAGAGAGAATGCTCATAATAAAGCTTTTGGTATGCTTGGTAGATTTAAACATTTAAAAGCAACAAAACCAGAATTAATTATTGGTCTATGTGGATGTATGGCTCAAGAAGAAGGAGTAGTAAATGAATTACTACAAAAATATAAATGGGTTAATTTTGTTTTTGGAACACATAATTTACATAGATTACCTTATATATTAAATGAATCTTTAAAGACTAATAAATTAGAAGTGGAAGTATTCTCTAAAGAAGGTAATATAGTAGAAGGAATGCCAGTAAAAAGAGATAGTGATTATAAAGCTTATGTTAATATAATATATGGTTGTGATAAATTTTGTACTTATTGTATAGTTCCATATACAAGAGGAAAACAAAGAAGTAGAAAAAAAGAAGATATTATTGATGAAGTAAATCAATTAGTTAAAAAAGGTTATAAAGAAGTTACTTTATTAGGACAAAATGTAAATGCATATGGAAAAGATTTAAACTTAGGTTATGGTATGGAAGAACTTTTAGAAGCAGTAGCACTTACTAATATTCCAAGAGTTAGATTTATGACTAGTCATCCTTGGGATTTTACTGATAATATGATTAATACTATTGCAAAGTATCCTAATATTATGCCATTTGTACATTTACCTGTTCAATCTGGTAGTAGTAGAATTCTAAAACTAATGGGAAGAAGATATACTAAAGAAGAATATATTTTATTATTTGATAAAATAAAGAATACTATTCCTAATGTAAGTGTATCTACTGATATAATTGTAGGATTCCCAGGAGAAACAGAAGAAGATTTCTTAGAAACTATAGATTTAGTTAATCATTGTAAATATGATAATGCTTATACTTTTATATTTTCTGAAAGAGAAGGTACTCCTGCTTGTAAATTACCTGATAATACTACTTTAAAAGAAAAAGAGGAAAGACTTCATAGACTTAATGAAGTAGTAAATAAATATTTCTTAGAAAATAATAAAAAGATGGTTGGTAATGTATATGATGTTTTAGTAGAAGGATTAAATCCTAGTGATGAGACTTCATTATGTGGTTATACTGATACTAATAAATTAATTAATTTTAATGGAAATAAGGATTTAATAGGAAGTATTATAAAAGTAAAAGTAACTGGTGCTAAAACATGGAGTTTAGATGGTGAAATAGATGAATGATATATTAGATCAAGTTGATAATATAATTAAGTATATTGAGAATAGTGATGAATATAAAAGATATTTAGCAGTAAAAGAAAAACTAAATAAAGATAAAAAAGTAATGGATTTAATTAATGAAATAAAAGTTTTACAAAAAAAGGCAGTTAATGATGAATATAAAGGAAAAGATATTAATAATATAGATGAAGATATTAATAATAAATTAGAAGAATTAAATTCAATTTATATATATCAAGAATATATAGAATTACATTCTAAAATAGATGAAGAGTTACAAGAAATAAAATTTATTTTAAATAATTATTTTAATAACAAAATAAATTAATGTGCAAAAGCACATTTTTTTTGATATAATTAATTTAAAGTAGAAGTAGAGGTGTTATATTGTGAGTGATAAACAGGAAGAAATTTTAACGTTAATAAATACTTTAGCTACAAAATATGTTGGTATAACTGATGAAGATATAGAAAAAGCAATTCATAGGTATATGAATGATAATAGATCTATTGATATTATTTCTAATGAATTAATAGAAATAGCTAATATTACTTCTAAAGAAGCTTTAAGAAAAGAAGCTGAAAAGATGCAAGAAGAACCTAGAGAAAAGTTTGATTTTAATGATATTGTAAATGCACTTGATACTATATTAAATACTAGTGAAGGTAATAAATTAATAGTAGCAGGTGGATGTGTTCCATATATATTAATGGATGAAGATTCTAATAGACTTCATGATGATATAGATTTAATATGTAAAGAAGAAAATATTAGTGATGTTAGAAGTGCTTTTCAAAAACTGGGAATGTATAAAAGTGATTGGGATAGTAGAAAACATACTGATGATGATAAAGATTATGGATTTGAATTTGAAATAGATGGTTTACCTATTGGAGTATATCCTTATTCTGTAGTAGAAGAAGGAATAGTACAAAGAAGTTTTGATCCTTATACAAAGGAATGTAAGACTAGTTTATTTCCTAATATGAAAGAAGAAGATTTTGTTAAACCATATAAATCTAGAGATGGAAGAATATATAAAACATTATCACTTGAAGTACTTGCAAGAACTAAGATGGAAGTTAATAGAGAAAAAGATATGCATGACTTATCTGTCATAAAACATTGTTCAGGATTTAATCCTGATAAAGCTATTGAAATGGAATTACCTATTAGAGATTGGGGTAAGAATAGTGAAGTAGTAGAAGAGGTACATGGTAAAGCAAGAAATGGATTTTCTACTTCATATATTTGTACTTTAGGAGTAATAGTAAGTAGTTTAATAGCATTAACATTATATTTAATAACAAAATAAAGGTATGAGTAGTCATACCTTTTTTGAAACATTTATATTCCTCATGCATAAATTAATATGAGGAGGGATTGTAATGGCTAATTATAAAGAAATAATGACTAAAGCAATTATAGGTAAAGGTAAGAAAACTTTTATTAATACTGGTACTATTATGCCTGAAGTAATACCTGAACGTGTACTTGGATGTTGGGTTGTAAATAATATTTTTAGTGGTAATAAAGTTGATAATCAAGTAATAATAGATGGAAGCTTTGATGTAAATATATGGTATTCATGTTCTAATAATACTAGTACTGAGGTAGTAAGACAAAATGTTAGTTATAGAAAGACAATCAATATTAGAAGAAGGGATAATGAACTTTCTAATGAAACGATAAATGTTAGAAGTTTAAGTCAACCATTAGTGACTAAAACAAATATTGTTGATAATAAGATAGAATATACTGTATCAAATGAATTAGGTATTGAATTAGTAGGAGATACAATGATAAAAATAGAAGTGGAAGATGCTGAAGTACCTTGGGATGATATTATTGAAGAAACAATCAATACTGATCAAGTAATGAATGAAATAGATGAACAAGTTAATGAAGAATATATTCAAGAAAATATATAAGTGTTAATAAAAAAAGGTTGACAGACTATATTTAATAGTATATAATACAATTAACAAATGAAATGGAGGAAGAAATAATGGCAGTAAAATTAAGATTAACAAGAATGGGTGCTAAAAAAAGACCTACTTATCGTATAGTTGCAAGTGATTCTAGAGTTAAGAGAGATGGACAATATCTTGAACTTATAGGAACATATAATCCAATTGCTAAAGAAACTAAAATTAATGAAGAAGTTGCTTTAAAATGGTTAGCTACTGGAGCTATTCCTAGTGATACAGTTAAAAACTTATTTAGTAAAGCAGGAATCATGAAGAAATTTGCAGATAAAAAGCAAGGTAAATAATTATGAATTTAGTAGAATTAACAGAATACATAGTTAAAACACTTGTTTCTAATCCTGATGCTGTAGAAGTAAAAGAATTTGAAACAGATGAAGAAAACACTATTTTAATTCAAGTTATGGTTGATAGCAATGATATGGGTAGAGTTATTGGAAAAGGTGGAAAACTTGCTAATGCAGTAAGAACTTTAGTACAAGCAAGCAGTTACCTTAAAGATAATAAAAAAGTTAGAATCAATATTGATAGTTTTTAAAAAGAACATTATGTTCTTTTTATTTTGTTTTAATTATTATTGTCATTATAATATCAGAAATAAATAATAGTAATAGAAATATAGGTATCCATTTTGGTATTTTATTAACTATTTTATCAAATAATGGTTTTATTATATTTATTAGAATTATACTTCCTATTCCCCATACAAATCCCATTTCTAAAGATGTATATTTAGTAATATTAAAAGTATGATTAGAATAATTCCAAAAATTAACCTTAAATATTAATTCTATTAAATATCCTGCTAATAGTTCAATTAAACATAATATTATAAAACAACTAATAAATAAAACTATATTTAAAGGAATTTTCTTTTTTATTTTGTTATTTATAAATTTATATATGAATATAATTAATATGACTCCTATACCATATAATGGTGTCCAATAACCGTAAAGTATACCACTATTGCCATCCTTATAAAAGAACCTTTCAATTACGTTTCCAAGAAAGGAAAAAATAAAGAAATAATTTAAATAATACATGTTTATCACCATTAACTATTATGCCAAAAAAGATTGTAGATAATTCATCTTTGTATTATAATGTTAATAGTAGATAATTAGGAGGAAAATATAAATATGAAGAAAAGAGTTATAAGTGCACTTGTACTATTAATAATTTTTGTACCATTAATAATGTTAGGTGGAAATTATTTTGCTGCTTTAATGTTAGTAGTTGGATTAGCAGGATTATATGAATTGTTAAATTTAAAACATGAACAAAAAGAGATACCGTTATTATTAAAGTTTTTAGCATATTTAATAACTGCATTTTTGATTTTAAATAATTTAGGTAGTAAGGATTTATCTCTTGTATTAAGTTATAAAGTAATAACTTTATTAGTATTTTCATTTATGATACCAATATTAGTTATAGATAATTCTAAGAAATACAATATAGAAGATTCATTATATTTAATTGGATCAGTATTATTTATTGGATTAAGTTTTAATCTAATGATGATAATTAGAAATTATTCATTAGAATATTTAGTATATTTCTTTATCATAACAATAATGACTGATACTTTTGCATATATTACTGGAAGTTTAGTAGGAAGACATAAATTAGCAGAAAAGATTTCTCCTAAAAAGAGTATTGAAGGTTTAATAGGTGGTACTATTATGGGAGTATTTATTGCTGTTATGTATTACTTAGAAATGATTGATGCTAATATTGATATGAGTTATTTATTAATAGTAACAGTAAGTTTATCATTAATTGGTCAATTAGGAGATTTAATATTCTCTTCAATAAAAAGATATTATAAGAAAAAAGATTTTTCTAATTTAATACCTGGACATGGTGGAGTATTAGATAGATTTGATAGTATTATATTTGTTGTTCTTGCAGCAGTTATATTTTTATCAATTATATAGGAGGAATACATGACAATATTAATAAATCTAATTTATTTCATTATAATACTAGGAATTATAGTATTAGTTCATGAATTTGGACATTTCTTATTTGCGAAAATGTTTGGAATTTATGTATATGAGTTTTCAATAGGAATGGGTCCTAAATTATTTTCAAAAAAAGGAAAAAATAAGGAAACTGATTATTCAATAAGAGCTATTCCAATTGGTGGTTATGTATCATTAGCGGGTGAAGAAGTTGATGATGATAAGAAAGTACCTAAAAATAGAAAATTATATTCTAAGCCAATATGGCAAAGATTATTAGTAATGTTTTTTGGTGCAGGATTTAACTTTATTTTTGCAATATTAATTTTATTTATGACTGCAGCTATTTGGGGTGCTCCAAGTACTGAACCTGTAATTAAGGAAGTAATGAAAAATCATCCAGCAGAAAAGGCAGGAATTGTTGCAGGGGACACTATATTAAAAGTTAATAATGATAAAGTAAGTACAAGTGATGATTTATCTTTATTTTTACAATTAGCTAATAAAGATAAAGAAATTACATTAAAAGTTGAACACAAAGATGGCGAAATAGAAAATATCAAAGTTAAGCCAGAAGAAGAAAAAGTTGATGGTTCTAAAGTTTATAAAATAGGTGTTACTATTGGTGGTGAAACAAAGAGAGGTTTTGTGGAAACTATTAAGTATACTTTTGTAAAAACTGGAGCATTGTTTAAACAAATGTTTATTACATTTAGAAGTTTATTTACTGGTGTATTAGGTGTAGATAATTTGAGTGGGCCAGTAGGCATCTATAATATTGTAGGAAATCAAAGAGAAGCAGGATTCCAAAATGTATTATTCTTAATAGCATTATTAAGTATTAATGTTGGTTTTATTAATTTGATACCTTTCCCAGCATTTGATGGTGGAAGAATACTATTCTTGATTATTGAAAAAATCAAGGGATCTCCAGTTAAACCTGAAGTAGAAAATACAATACATACGATTGGATTCTTCTTATTAATAGCATTGATGTTATTTGTAACATTTAATGATATACTGAGATTATTTTAAAAGAGCATAAGCTCTTTTATTTTTGATTATATGTGGTATAATTTATATGTTAAGGTATGGTGGTAACGTGAAGAATAAAAAGGGTTTACATTAATAGAATTATTAGCAGTAATAGTAATATTAGGGATAATAATGGTAATTGCAGTACCAGCAATAACAAATTATATAGAAAAATCAAGGATGGATAGTTTTAGAAGAAGTACTGAAACATTATTTAGTGCAGCAGCACATTACTTGGTAGATAATGATATGGATAACTTTCCAGATGAAGGAATGAGTATAACAAATTTAGATTATAATAAAACTAAATTAACAAGTGGAATAGTTTATAGTGTAGATGAAAAGTTTGAATTAGAGAATGTAACAGATGGAGAGTTCTGTGCAAATGGAATGGAAAAGAATTTAACAGTAAAACATGAAGCTTGTTCAGAAATAGTATTAAGTAAGCCAACATTTAAAAGTGATTTAGAAGGATGGAGTCAATATAAGAATATTACAATTGAATATCCAGAAGGAAATATGTTCTTCTTTAAAAGTACAGGAACAATAACTGTAGATAAGAAAGTATCTAAGTGTTCAGTAGTAAATGAAAAGAGTTCAACATGTGAAGAAACTCAAATAAATGAAAATACTTTATTAGAAGCAAATACATGGTATAAGACAAGTAAAAAAGTAAAAGTACATGCAGAAGATAATATGGTGTTATATGGACATGAATATGATAATAGAAGATATATAAGTTCATCATATGAAGTAGAAAAGATAGATAGAACTTTACCAACATCAAGTACATTTACAACTAAATCAACAAGTAAGAGTATAGAAGTAGAAGCAACAGGAATAGATATAGAAAGTGGAATCTTAAAGTATCAGTTTAGTAAAGATGATGGAACAACATGGACTAGTGTACAAGATAGTAATAAGTATACATATAACAATTTAGAAACTGGAACTTATAAAATAAAGGTCAGAGTAATAAATGGAACTTATGTTAATCATGAATTAGATAATAATTATTTAGATAGTGAAATGAAGTTAGTATCAACAACAGCAATAGAAGCATCAACATATACAGTAACACCAAGTGGATGGAGTCAAAGTAAGACAGTAACAATTAATTATAAGAGTGGATATACAAATGAGTATAAAATAGATAGTGGAGAATGGAAAGAATATACAAGTCCATTAGAATTTACAGAAACAGGAACAGTAATAACAAGAGTAAATGATGGAAAGAATTATGTAACAGGAAGTACGTTAACAGTAACTGGTATTGATTTAACTGCACCTACATCTGCAACATTTACTTATGAAGTAACTGGATTATCTATTAAAGTGACTGCAACAGGAGTTGACTCTGAAAGTGGAATATATGGATATCAATTTAGTAAAGATAATGGAAGTACATGGACAAGTGTTCAAACTTCTAATGTTTATACTTTTAGTGGTTTATCAAAAGGAACTTATCCAATAAAAGTTAAAGTGTTGAATGGTACTTATACGTCTGATGGAATGAACTCTAAAAATTCTTTAATAAGTGAAGCACAAAATTGTATTACAAGTTATACAGTTACAATTTCTTCAGGTACTGGCGGAACAACAAATGTTTCAAGTGTAGATGTTTCTTTAGGAGGATCTAGTACATTTACCGTAACACCAACTTCGGGATATTATTTATCAAGTGCTAGTTGTACAAATGGATATACAATTAATTATAATAAAGCTTCAGCTTCACAAACTGTTACAGTAAATAATCCAAATGTAAGTATGGATTCAGTTTGTACTTTAGCTTATGGAACTAATAATGTTTCGACAGCAATTTCTTGGCCATCTGGTTCATCAAGATATGATGGATGGGGTACTGATGGTAATGGATCAGGAAATGATTCAGCACATACATATACTTTTAATTCTAGTACTTTTGATATTACAAATATGAGAACATTGACATTTAATTATGCTAGTTCTGGTGATGGATGGTCAACTACTTATTTATATTTAAAATGGAATGGAACGGTTATTTGGCAAGGAGCATTTGGCGATAGTACTAATAAATACACTTGGAATAATAGTGGAAGTGCATCTGTTAATATAAGTGGTTATACAGGAACTGGATATTTAACATTTGTTGTCGCAAATAGTAGTTGTGGTCAAGGTGGTTCAATATCATCAATGTATGCAACAATATCATATTAAGAATCAGGACTAATACTTAGTCCTTTTTTATTGAATAAAATCTATAGATAAAGTATACTATATATATAATAGAGGTGTAACAATGAAGAATAAAAAAGGTTTTACATTGATAGAATTACTTGCAGTAATAGTAATACTAGGAGTAATAATGGTAATAGCAGTAC
>CAYMEJ010000022.1:1932-15689 GCA_964389735.1 uncultured Muribaculaceae bacterium | reverse complement strand
ACATACTGTCGGTCCAATGCGGATGCTCCAAATAGAAATACGATTAGAACCACCTCGCCAGTTTGTGATCGACCTCAATCATATTCTGTGCAACTTTGTCGAGAGCCGTCGCAATGTCCAGAGTCAATTCGCTCGTCTTTTCGAATGTCGGTCTTAACTGCGCATACTTGTTGCCATAAGCCTCAGAAGCCAATCCGATCCATTCGTTGTCGAGAGAACGCTGAAGTTGATCCAGCTTTGTAAGAATATGTTCCAGATTCGAAGCTTGCACACGATACTCCTCTGCCCGTTCCCGCATGAGGTCAGAATCTATACGAATCTTATTCGACATATGAACATCCTCCAAATGACCAAATATGCGGTTCCTATAAATCAAGCGCTTGTATCGACCAAAATGAATATCAGGATTATTTTATGTCGGTTTGTCTGTAATTGTCAAGGGATAATGTCTTAATATGAGTACTTTTCACAGTATTTAAAGCTTTTCTTTTCCAAATCTCAACACGCACGCAATATTTGTGTATATTACACATTTTCCCCGGTACAATTTGGTGTCTTGAGCTTCATGCACTCACCTTCTTTAAAATAGTAGCAATCCCCGGATTCGATTGGTTTCTTGAAGTTTTTGGACACGGAAAGAGGAACATCAAAAAACTTCAGATTGGAAATGTCATCGAAAAAGAGAAGGTGTCGTGAATCACGGATGCTCTTAATCAGCTCCGGCGCTCCGAAAGACACGCTGGCATTCTCAATAGAGGATACCAGTAGCAGAACGCGCATGCTCTTGTACCGACTCGTGATGTTTTTATAAGCGGTCATTCCTTCTTTGTCGTTACTGACAGCCGTAATGGCATCCGCGTTATTCAAGATGAGAACAAGCAAGTCAGCTTGTTCAAGCGCTGAATCATCCCCGGCAACCAGGTTGTCGTATCTCGTCTTCAGCTCTTCTTCTATCCCTCTTATTTGTACGACCGCATCTTCAGCGACAATACTATATGAGGCAACGTTTGCGCAAGATCGCATTGGTGATAATCTCTTATTGATCCCGTCGATAATGTGAACCTTTGTCTTTCCTGGAAAAGAGTGCTCCATCATCGTGATCATGTATTTGATCCAATTGTGTTTCCCTGACTTTGCGCGTCCGGAAATACCAAGTATCAGGGCGGACGACAGATCCAAGATCAACGGAGTGACCGTCGCGTAATCCAGACCGGCCACCAGGTTGAAGCTTGTCTTCGTTTGCTCGCTGTATTGACTGATGATATAGGCATCGTTCAGCACGTCCGGTATGACAGGAATCTGCTTTGCTACGGACGATTGCTTCGCGTTTATTCTGGCTATGTAGGCTTTGATATCGCGGACGCGCTCAATTTCTTTCTCTCCCTTGAAAGCCAGATACACCTGCCCCTCGAGATGTCTCTTCTCCATCTCAATAATGCAGCGACCGGGGGTGCTGTCGAGTCTCTCCCTGCAATGATCAAACAGGGAACTGTACTCGCCTGAATCGTTACAGAACAGAGCAATTCTGGTCGAGAAACTCGCCAGGTACTTATAGCCAATCCCCGAAGTCTGGGCGTTGGCTATCACTATACTGATTCCAACCGATACGCCCTCACGGCACAGATGAATCAAGTCTGCATCATCGGAAAAGAACATCTCTTTGAGCCTGGTCAAGTTGTCTATCAACAGAATAATCTGCGGAAGGTCAGTCTCTCCGGCCTCTTTGTAAGCGGCGAAAGAGCTGACGCCGACACGGCTCAGCTTCTCTTTTCGCATCTCGATCTCCGAAAAAAGCAGCTTGAATAAATTTTTGATTTTCTCGTCATCTGATGGGCAGACAACTCCTCCGATATGCTTCAATGATTCGAAATTCTTGAGCACCATAGAAGCAAAATCAATAATATAGATTGTGACCTGATCGGGAGAGTAACTCGTCGATATGCTCCGAATAATATTCTGCAGAAGATTGGTTTTCCCACTCTGTGATGAGCCGATGATCATCAGATTCGAGCCGGCAAGATCAACGGTATAGGACCCCTGATATTGGTTCTCCGGATCATCATAGACACCGATTGATACCAGTATTTTCTCGTTATCGGGAATCTTCTCTGCCTTCTCAGGAAAATCAATGACCGAAGACAAGGAGGGCAGGCAAATATCCGGGAGCTTCGGTGCCTTGGTACTCTCGAAATATTTAGCAACATACTTGACGATAGCATCGAGCTGCGTCACGTTCTGCCCGTCGGTTTTTTTCTTTTTTTGCGAAAAAACAGGAACACGCTTGCCGGAGTCCGACAAGCTGATGATCGAGAATTCTTTGACCTGATTATCGTCAGCCTTCTCGGACTCACCGCTGTAGGCAGATTGAAAGAGTTCAAAAATCTCGTTATTTCCAACCTGCAAGTAAGCACGGCCGGGTTCCTTAATTTCTGCTGCAAGGGGTGACTTGAGAACTTCGTTACTGTCTTCTTTGCTCTGCACCTTCAAGCATAGCTTGAATCGCGAGTTACTCCAGATCTGCTCGTTGACCTGACCGGACGGCTTCTGCGTCGCAAGAATCAGATGAACACCGAGGCTTCTTCCGATACGCGCAGCAGATATGAGCTCCTTCATGAACTCCGGTTGTTCAGCCTTCAACTCTGCAAACTCGTCAACAATGATGATCAGATGCGGAAGAGGGATCGATACCTCTTTTGCCTTGAATTTTTGGATGTATTTATCGATATGGTTTACCTCGGCCTCAGCAAAAAGGCGCTGCCTCTTCTGCAATTCAGCTTTGATGGATTTCAGGGAGCGATTGACTTCCTTTCCGTCGATATTCGTAATTGCGCCGACCAGGTGGGGCAATTCTCTGAATTGATTCACCATACCGCCGCCCTTAAAGTCGATAATGACAAATCCGATCTCATATGCGTGAAAAAGTGTGGCCATGCTCAGGATATAGGTCTGCAGGATCTCCGATTTACCTGATCCCGTTGTACCGGCAACGAGTCCATGCGGACCGTGTGCTTTGTCGTGCAGATCCAGATAAACCACCGATGACTTTGTCACACCAAGAGGCGCAGCCATCGATTTATAGACCTGCGAGTTTTTCCACCTGGTCGCCAGGTCGATATCGTCCGTGTTCATCACGTTTAGAAGCTGGAATATGGAGATCTTCTTGGTCAGGCTTCCTTCAAGGGATATTTCCTCCGTATATACAGGGGATAGAATATCCACGATTTTCTGTGCTTGTACGTTCGGGATATCCGAGTAGGAGAAAGTATTTGTCATGTGTTTGTTGTCAGCACAAATCAGCATCGCACTGTCACCATTAATAATATCAACGACATAGGAGCAACCCACTGGTATTTCGCATCCTTGCTGACCAAAAAACACAAAGGTGAATCCCAGGTCTTTTGCTTTCTCAACAAATCGGGAAATGGGATGATTGTTGATTCCATAGCCGTCATAGAAAAAAGCAACGATATGAGGTTCGCTGATCTTGTTCTGCTCGCGCACACTAAGCTCCTTGTACAGGTACTCGAAGACAAGATTCTTGCTCTCATCATCACTCACAAGCAATCGGCTACCGATCTGATCACAGTAAACATGCGGAAGCATTCGAAGCCAGCGGATCCGATCCTTGTTTTCTTTCTCCGCAACAAAGACCATTTTCAAATCGTTATGATACTGCCGTCCGATCAAATCGACGATAATATTCTTGAAAAAGGAGAAACGATTCTCCGAAGAGCCGACAATGCCCAGCGCATTGATGATCTTCAGGTCACAGATAACCGGAACATCAGCGATTTCCCGATATTCCTGAGCGACTTGCTCCGGAACCATTTGCAATTCATCCTCATATTCCAGCCGCTCTTGTTTCTTATAATTGATCTTTCGTTTTGCCTCAACGGAGCCGCTTCCCAGACGGATGCACAGGAAATCCTCGTCCTCCGGTACTCTGTCGAATAAATCCGGCGAGAACGAGACGAACCGATCATGAATCACATCCTGTGAGACATAGATCTCGTTCAGGGCTTGAAGCTCTTCCTCCCTGATCTTCTCGATCTCGAGACGTTTCTTCTCAATATATGCATTGTATTTCTCGATTCTCTGCTTCGTATTCGTCTTAAATTCCTTCTTGGCCTCTCGAAGACTCAAGACCGTTGTTACAATCGCCATTCCTCCCGATACAATCGAAAGAACAATCATAGAGCCTCCCATGAACGCCATAAACGCGGAAGCCAAGATCATTCCGAATGCCGGCAATAATCTTGTAAAAATATTGTTCTTCGGCTTCTGTGGCAAAGGCGGCGGATCCAGAATCTCGATTTCCGCATCATTGATCAGAGACTTCATCCTGGTGTTTCTTATGAACTTCGGGTACTGGTTTCTCGCGGGACAATCGACAAAGCTGAGCTTAACGACCTCCAAGTCCTCTCGTATTTCCGTCCAGAGCTTGCCGTCCTTGTAATAGAAAAAATGATCAGACAGAGAAAAGAAGTCCCCGTTCTTAATCTCTTCCGTTGGGTTTGCTTTTTTTCCGTTATGTAACACACCGTAAGTGGCCTTGTTAATTCTTAAAGAAAGAGAATCATCATTTCGGGTCAGTTCAATGGAGTCGTCAATAATAAAGGGTCCGCTGATTACAATCGAATGATGCATGCCAGATCCAATATTGAAGGACACGCGATTCGGAATCTCGATCACGCGCTCATACTTTCTCTCTCCGCTGTCAAAATCGATCATAAAGTCAAGCGCGAAAACAGTATTGTTCGACTCTTGATATTTCACATCAAAGATATCGCCGTGATTCAGGGTCTTGGTAAGCATCTTCCGGACATCGCCGACAGAAACATACAGGTTCTCTGAGCAAACCATGCTCCATTCATCCCGGTCTTTAAGGAAAACGAGCTCAATTTTCTCGAAAAAAAGCTCTTTGCGAAGGCGAACATCACAATCCTGTTCAGTCCCGATCTTTATCTGCTCGGCGTCAGCTCCCAGTTCTACCTCTCTATACAAGTTCTTGTTCGAAATGATGATCTTATATCTTCTTTTCATAAACGTCCTCTCGCCACTGGTCTTGCTTGGTATAACGGCAACTCCGGATTGCTGTTGTCACTCGGTATAATAAATGACGCTGCCGTTTCGAATGCCAAAGTCTGCCAGCGTCTTATTTCCCTTCAGGAGTGCGATCGGATTCTCCGCCTTCAGAAAACAATTCTTGACATTCGAAGTATCCATCTCGAGCTTGTAGGCCGAATTCAATGCCAGTACCAGCTCATTGGCTGATATATTCAAAGGAACAACGAGATCCGTCGAAAATGCCCGATTGCTGATTTGAAAGATGACAATAGCTTTATCTTTTTCCATGTTTCACTCCTACAGAATCAAGAAAGCTGTTTTCTGGATGTCCGGATTCTTCGCCAGATCTTCACACTTCTTCTGATCATAATCCGGGATATGGGAGATGTACTCTGTAATCTGGAAGTTGCGTTTCACATTTGCCGAAATGATCGCATTATATTTGTCCTTGTCGAAATTGTTGCAGACAAATATATACTTCTCCGCATTGACACCATTCATATTGGAAATCAACGTATTCGTTGCAAAAACAGACGTGTTCGTCTGTTCCGTAACCAGAACGACCCTGTCAGAAAAGCTGAGAAGTCTCGCCTTGTCCTCATCAAAAGGAGCATCCGCATCAATGATGATGTAATCATATTCGTTCGTTTTTTTGGCCGCGGTCGCCAGCTTCTCATATATGGAATACTGAAGACCCAAAGACAGCAGCGCGGCTCGAAAAGGCGGAAAATAGGAGAACGACTCCCTGCGTATGACGTGCTTGACATCGGAGTACAACGAGTCCCTTGCCGCCGAGAGCTTTGCATAAATCTCAGGGGCGGACACAGGGGTTTGATTCTCCAACATACGCTGAAAGGTATGAAGTCTGTCTGCGCTGATATAAAGGACTTTCTTGTAATTCTTTGTCAGGCACGCGCTGATTCCCATTGCGATTGTCGTTTTACCGGTGCCGCCGCTTGCCGAGTATACAAGAATGACCTGAGTCTGCTTCTTCGCCACATTCTTAACATTCAGAGCCTCGGCAGCTTTTCCTGTTATTTCTGAGAAAATCTCTTTAATACTCGTATACTTGAAAAGCCGGCTAATATTAAGCTCAGAAGTATTGTCCTCCTCCGGCTGTTCCGTCATGAGAAAAATATGCCCGATGTTGTGTCGTTGCAATGACGGCTCAAAAAGATCTTCCGAGACGACCAGGATATCTGCCATCTGAGGAGCTGAAAACAACAACCTGAAATACGCTGGGTCATCAATGATCTCGAGATCGATTTTCTCGAAAAACTCCTCGAAAAATTTCTGCTGCAGCGGAATGATATAGTTGAAGTCAGTGTCTGCTAGGATGATTCTCGGCTTTTTCACGGACGTTGACCTCCTTATTGCGTCAAGAATTGGAAATCACTGTTGGCTAAGCGGATCATGTCGCCATGAACGATCCGCTGCGGCTGGTTGGCGGGAAGCTTCTCTTTGTTGACGAAGGTACCATTGGCACTGCCAAGGTCAGCAATCGTGTACTGTGATCCGTTTCTGCAGATTTTACAATGGACCCGACTGATCGCCTTGTTGTACTCGATCACTCCGTCGACTGAACCTGCGATTTTCCCGAGAAGGAATTCATTCTTCGTGATTCGGATCTCCAGGCGAACAGGAGAGTTGACTGACACCAAACGGGGAGCCGCACTCGCCGGTTGTGCTGATCGGGCGCTCGTCGGAGAATTCGTCTGCAAGCTCTTCATCCGGATGTACAACTCCTCTACAGACAGATTTCCGTCGGACAGATCCGAGGACAACTTCTTTGTTTGATCGGAAATCAGACAGGGATTACTGTCTATGATTTTGATAATGCTCGTGCGCAACTCTGTTTCAAAAGCCGACTGATCCGCGAAAAAACGCTCGCTGAAAGGTACATAGACCAACCTAACCTTTCCGGTCGGAGGGTCGACGAATATCTTATCCGCAGCGACCTCGATATTCCGGCAAGACAGAAAACCATTGCTTTTTGCCTCGATAACAACGGAAAACAGATTCGCGATGATCGTGAAGAAGCTGTCTGTCTGCATCGAAGGAAGCATCGATGCCAACGATCGATAAACGTCGACAGAGTAGAGAAGCATGATTTTACCGTTATAAAGCATTTTCATGCACTTCAGAAATTGATTGCTTCCCTGACTCTGAAGAACCTTATACTCCGTTGACAAAAACAGCTGACTGTCATTCAAAATGTAGGCAAAATTCGTTCCGCAGGTTTTCTCCTGGACTAAGTTCTTCTCAAAAAGCGAATTCATGTCGTTTCCTTTCTGCGGCATCAATGCTTCCGACGCGGTCTGCGTCTTCTGCTTACAACGAGTGCGACAAGTGCTCCGGTTAAGGCGACAATTCCAACCATCGAGCCCCAGAACAGAGGACTGTTGGCGTACCAGCGGACAAAGAAGTTCGTCGATATCGTGACATATTTCCGGAAGGAAAATGCGCTCTTGAATGTCGAAGCGTCTGTATCCGTGATATTTCCGGCCAGGTCCTCAACAACGATTCGGACAGCTTGTTTCTCGCCTCTTTCCGTCATAGTAAAGCTTCCCGTGTAATTATTGATGTCGCCCGAGAAGTCCGTCACGGGACTACCGTTCGCCGCTCCATTAATGAAGACCTGAACGGACTTTAAGCCGATCGTATCGTAGACAGTATACCGGACATCCTGTTTGGTGGCGTCGATGATCTCATTTTCGAGACCCAGAACGCTCGTGATCTCCGGCGCCGCGTTATCCACATAGAAAATGATAGCCTGGCCGGCAGCCTTGTTGTTTTCCATGGTGTTGCCGGTTGCATCAATGGTGGAAACGGATACCTTGTACACGCCGTCCTGGGTGAAATTGTCTTTTCCGATCGAGTACTGATACTGATACCATCCGCCATCTTCGCTGGCTGTGATCTCGTTATTGACCTCAGAGGATGAGAAGACGAGATCCGAAACCGGTTTTCCGTCACGAGTCACCTCGATTTGCAGCGAATCCTCCAGAATTTGATCCGGATTGTATTCCGTAATGATCAGATCCTCAGTAATCGACGAGACATACGCGCCGCCATTTTCGACCAGGGAGGCTAAATAATCGCTGTACTCGTATACGGAGCCAAAACGGTTCACCGTGAAAACAGTTGAAGCTGTGGCGGAATTTCCCGCCTTATCCTGAACGGAAACCGTCATCTTATAAATACCGTCATTCTCTTGCTTCACTTCAAACGTATCAAAAGAACCGGAAGCGCCGGTTGCTGTTTCTTTCATGTTCTTGATGAACAAATCCTTCACATCCGCGTTCTTTGTACCAAAGTTGGTACGAGTCAGCGTAATCTCATACTTGCTGAAGTTCACATCTTCGCAGCTTATAGCAGGGATCACGTTATCCCGGTACGCTCTGCCACTTTCTGTCTTGCCGTTGATCTTGATGACCGGCTTCTCAATCGTCGTATCAAGGGTCATTATCTGAGATGTATAATCCGTCATCGCGTTCTTGGAGTTATCCGTGTAAGAGATGGATACCACATAGATTCCATCTTCCGACAGCGTAAATGTTCCGATGTGCGTATCCTTGTCTGCATTTGACCAGTTGGTTTCAAGTGCAGTCGCAGGCTCTCCGTCCTTTGAGACCCTGACAGAGACATCCTTCGCGTAGAAGTTCGCTTCTTTGATCGTAATTTCTCCTTGAATCGGCTTGTCAAAATAGGATACCTGATTTTCTGCGAGTGCCGGCTTCGTGTAAGTGACTGATGCCGTCGGAGAAATACTATCAACAATAATCCTCTTCTCGTCCTTCGTTCCGGTCTTGTTCCCGGAACGATCCTGTACATTAAAATCAACATATCCATCATACTGAGCGTCTGACGAGGAGCCCGGCAGCTCGAACTCTGTGGTCGCCGTCTTGTTGTTGTTGGAATACTTAACGTTCTGAGAAGTCTGATTGCCGTTGTAGTTGATCCCGAAAACACCGGACACAGAGTCATCTGCCGTTATGGTAACGGTCGTTTTTGCATTATAGAAGCCAAAAGAAATGTTCTCAAGAATGGTATCCAGAACACTCTCGCTGTATGCAATCGAGAGGTTCTCGGGCACTGTCTTGTCTACAGTGAAGTAATCAACGGGCCGGTCAATCATGACATTCGTTGCTGTATCTGTGTATTCAAGATCAAAGGTATAGTTGGCATCTCCCGGGTAGGTGAAAACGATTGTATGTAAGTCACCCTCTGAAACCCATTCACCTTTTTTCAAGTACGAGTTCAGGTCCAGAGCCTTGCCGGAAATATCCTCGGCGGCAACGATGAACTGAACCTCCTCAGCCTTGAAGTTATGCTCATTGACCGAGATCGTGGCTGTCTGTAAGGATGCGAAATACGAACGATCATTTCCTTTTGGATCTTTCGTGACATTGACCGCATTCGTATTGGAGTAGCTGACATTCACAACAGGGGCCAGCGTGTCGATCGTGATTCGACCAGATGTATATACACCAGATTCGATGTTCACGTCGCCTGTCATCTGATTTCCGCTGTAGTCTCCATATCTGATCGTGATCACATAGTCGCCGTCGGCCGACTGGTCGGCCGGAGCTGCGAGGGTGAAGGTACCGATATGAAGATCCGGAGTCTCTTTTGTGGACGCATCCGTCCAGACCGGCGTTATCGCTATGTCTTTTCCACCGTCTCTGGAAGCCGTGACCCGGATGTTCTCCGCGTAGAAATTGGCCTCAGTAACACTAAGCTTGACCGGTACCGATCCTTTGTAATAGAGGTCACCGTTATCCGAACGGTCGGCAGGACCATATTCCACATTCATCGTAGGCGAGATTGTGTCGACAACGATCACACGATTGTCATCCGCAAACTTCTTGCTCAGGTTGCCCTTCTTATCCGTTGCCGTAAAAATAATGCTTCCGCAGAACTGCTTCGCTTCGTCGGCTGTGAGAGTCATCGATGCTGTTCCGACATCCTGATTCTTTGTCGCCTTCAGTCTCCCTCCAATGGTCTTGAGATCTTCCTCTCCATTTTGTTCCTTGGAAACATATTCCCAATCAAAATAGTCAACTCCGGAGATTTTGTCAGTAGCTGTAAAGGTCACCGTCACCGAGGGATTGTAAAAACCAAAAGTAACAGTTTGTAAGACCTTTTCAAGGATCGATTCAGAGTAGGTAACTCCGTTATCCGGAACGATCACAGGTCCCTTGGTGTCGACGATAATGTTCTTGATGCTCGCTGTATCGGCTTGATTCATGGCGAGATCGTAATAATCGACCGTAAGAGCATAGATCGCATCAGAGAAGCCGGTTATTACGGCCGTATTTGTATCGCCGTTACGCGTCCACTCGCAGGTCCGTAGAATTCCTGCATCGATATTTGTTTTTACTGCTTCTCCCAAGATATTGGTTGAAACAATTTTGAAGTTGATATCATCCCTTCTGAAATTGTTTTCGATAACAGTAACGGTTGCCGAATTTGTCTCAGAATCATATTGAATACTGACCTCGGGCTTGATCAGATCGATCGTAAAATCCGGGGAGATATAAGTCTTCATCACGTTACCGGATCTGTCGGTATAAGAGATTTCAACACGATAGTCTCCGTCCCCGGACACGGAAAACACACCGGAATAGGTGTCAATTCCGGTGTCGGTCCAAGTAATGTTCTCCGCAGGGATTTCTACCCCCGGCTGCTCGTCTTTATACAGCATGACATTAACATCCTTTGACTCAAAGTTGGCCTCCGTCATAGCCACCGTGAAAGTTACGCCCTCCTCCCTGTTATAGTAGAGACGCTCATCGACGGTCTGTGTTTCTTGGTTCATGGATACCAACGAATCCGGCTTGGTCGTATCATATATGACCGTTGTGCTTTCCTCGATTTTATAGCTCTTTCCGTTATTCTTAGTTGCTGTAAAGCTGATCGTGCCTCGAAGCTGTTCTCCGCTTGCAGGCAGAGTAACAGTTGCTGTCGTATAACCATTCTCGTCGGTAAATTCCGTTATTGACCCGGTTAATTTCACCGGTTTTGCGCCTGCCTCTGTAACCTCTCCCGTATAAGTCCAATCAAATTTAACCAGACCGGATATCTCATTCTTTGCCTGAAGCTTCACGATTAGCGGAACATTGTAGTAGTATTTGGTAGCGTCTTCATTTCGATTGTAGGGTTCAGAAAGTGTTATCTGCATATCCTGCGGATCTTTTGTGTCGATCTTTATTCCTTGAATCGTAATCGGCTTTGTAATTCCGCCATTCGTATGTCGAAGATACACAACATAACTATTTACACCTGATGTATTTAGCAAAACGTTATCATAGAAAGTTGATGATAAGTATCCGAAGGAAATCTTATATTCGCTGGATGGCGTCACGGTGACATCGGATGTATACCAGCCGTTCGCTCCGTTTGTCCCAGTCAGAGTATATGCCTCTGTCGGAGCGTCAAGAAGCGAGAGCTCAATATAATAATACGCGCTTGCCTCGGTATAAATGTCTGTAGCTGCTTTATTTGCTGTAACCTTGACTTTCAGGGCTCCGGTTTTCAACGTTTTATAAAGCTTATCACGGTCCGAAACCCAAAGAGCGCCTGTATAACTGTCACATGTCAGTCCAACATCTGTCTGATCAATCGAGTATGTGACTTCCCCGTGGTCGCTTGTGTTTGGACTTGTAGCCTTCAATTGAGATACGTTTTCCTTCGCCGGATCCTTCCAGTTCGTTCCCAGTGTGTAAGCAATAGCCGTCTCCGGATCGGTCACATCTTGAAATGCAACCATGCCCGTTGTCTGTACATGTAAGGTGAAGGATATCGATTGGGAATTCCAGTTGCTATCTCCGGGCTGTGTGGCTGTCACAATGATGCTTCCGGGATTTTTTACCTCCAATTCTCCTGCTGTGTTAATAGACGCGATTTGATCGATAGACCTTAACTCTCCTGCGACCCTGGATATCGAATAGGTCGCGGTTTCATCTGTACTACCCCCTGTGATAGAAAAATCGATAACGGCCGCCTTTGCTGTTTCCAGATCGATGGTCGTGCTTTTGCCGTCAATATAGCTTGTGTTTGTAAAATTGATGGTCTGCGTTCCCTTGAAATTTACATATGCCTGAAGAGTATAAGTTGTCGAGTAATTGCCGTCTGACGTTGCGACTTTGACCTTGAATTCATACGCGTCGACTTTGAAATATTTGACTTGACAATCATTTGTCCAGGTTTTGCCACCATCTATGGAGAACATAAAAGAATAATTAGGATACGAATTCTTTAAAGTAACAAGGTTTGTGACAACATCGTGCGCCAAACCATCATATCTTCCGCTATACGTTGAGAATATACTTCTTCTGATACTGGAATCGATTTCTGATAGAGACGCTGGATAGATTTCTATAGCAAAAGATTTCTGATAAAGGACGTCTTGACCTGCATTCTTCAAGCTGATCACCAGTTGATAAGAACCGGCATCCTTGACCTGAGATACTGTTGTTCTGCTATCTGATGGGTCTACTGTTTTGGTCTCTGATGGGATTGTATCCCAAGTACCGGCCGCGTTTTTCTTATTCAGAGACATGTATATTTTACCATCTGTCGCATTTTGCAAGTTGCTTTCAGTAAAATAAAAATTATTCTTATTACATACGTCATGAGTATTCCCATCATAATTCTTTTCTGTGTATAGCGTTCCCGGATCGAAACCGTCCGAGTAGCGGATGACGGAGGTAACATCAAAATCCTTCGACTCATATCCAGTTTTCTCACAGTGGACCTTCACTTTGTAAACGCCTGGATCTTTGGCCATAGCCGTTGTAGTCCCAATTTCATTATCATTGATGTAATACGTGACGGTATAGGTATCCGCGCCACTGATTTCAACCAGATTCTGCTGTTTTCCATTGGCGTCGACATTAACGGGACTAGCCGTTATACCTGTTGTTTGCAAAATAAGTTCGACAGGAAAATCCTCCTGATCTGAGGAGATAGGCGTTTCTATTGTTTTTGTTACATAGCCTGCCTTCTCTATTTTCGCATAAAGAAGTAAATGATCCAAATAGTCCTCTTTTGGCAAAACAACAACACAACCATTTTTCTCTGTGTCTAATTCATATTCAATACCCACATCCGAAACATCCCCGATTGCAGGAGCGTCAACAATTGAATAGGTCACCTTTGCCCCATAAACCGGTCCAGATAAATCATTTACCGTTATTGTGACCGCGTTGGGGTGCTCCTCTGTCGCCGCGAAAACATCCGAAAAGGAGATAGGAAGTAATCCCAATACCATAACCGCAGACAAAACGGTTGCCATCAAGCGATTCCATACAGATTTTCTTGCTTTGCCCATTTTTGTTTCTCTCCTTTTGTTCTCATACACGCGATCTTCTTCATTTCTTCTATTAGTCTTCTTGTTACAAGGGATTTCAACACATCTCACCGGATCACCTCATCCGTATGAACAATGATCAGATCATCAAGCATCGTCAGCCGTTTCTTCGGTAGACTCTGTGCTTGGAGTACAGGGGCTTTGCCGGAAGGCGCGAGAAGCGATGTCTCATCGGCAATGAGTTCTCCCGTCACATCCCCTGCCAGAACATCCGTCTGTGTTTCTCGCTCAAAACCGGCCTTGTTCTCAGATAAGAGTCCGGTCTCCGGGTGCGTGTCTTCGGTCTGCTCAATTTTGGAAACAGTCATCATTTTAA
>CAYMEJ010000022.1:0-1832 GCA_964389735.1 uncultured Muribaculaceae bacterium | reverse complement strand
GTCTCCGGGTGCGTGTCTTCGGTCTGCTCAATTTTGGAAACAGTCATCATTTTAACAGATTTAGCAGGCTTTTTTGAGAAAATGCCTTTTTCTTGTGTTTTTTTCTCCGAATGAACCGGCATCGCGCCGTTCTTCTCATTGCTCGCACGGCGCTTTTCAATATTTTTTCTTGCAGTTCTACCTGATAAATTCCCGATCACCTCGAGAATATCGAAGCGAAGCCAGAAAAATACGGCTAACAGCAGAAAAATTCCCGACAGGATAAACGAGAGGATTGAAACGACAAAAAAAGTATCAGCCATTCTTGTCCCTCTCCTTCATCTCGTAAGACCTTTTAATTGATTCCGTGAAGCTGTTATAATTCTCCGAAATCTCTTGCTGAAGCTTCTTTGACTGTTCCTTCTGAACGACAAGGGAAACCGCGCTTTCGTGTACTTTATCCATCAAGCTCTGGACAGAATATTCCTGCACATTTACTGATGCCATGTTCGCACGTTGGTCATACAGCAGGACAAAAACACTGTTACAGAACGAGAGCTTATCGTAAGGGCTGGCATTTTCCACACTGTATAACGTGTCGCTGATGGACCGGAGCAGTACGTCGTAGCTGTCCTTCGAGGCCTCCTCGACCGTCGCTGAGCTCAATATATACTTCTTGTAAAAAAAACAGATCTGGTAATAGCAGTCGGACAGTGTTTGCTGCGGATACTCAATCTTCAATGGATTCTTATTGAAGTTCTCGGCGAAGAACGGGTATGCCTTCTGAACTCTGGTGGAAAAACTGCTGGTTCCGTCCTCGTTTGTATAGTAGTTGAAATACATCATGCCGATCTTATAATTCAGTTCGGCCACCTGAGAGCTTGTAGCATTGAATCCGGCTTTATTCGCGTTGTATAAAGCCAGGAATTCGTCGTTCTCCTGTCTGCTGAACTTCCCTTGACTCTCATATGCGTCCAGGATCCGCATATACGCACGTGTGTCGCCCGGATAGATCTCAATCGCTTTTTTATAGCTGTTGATTTTCTCTTCATACGATGTCGACTCAACGACCGAGACAAGCGCCTCATAGTCATCATTGTTTACATTGACGGCAAGAACGCGGAAGGTAAAGCCGGAAACCAGAAAAATCAGGGTCAGGCTTGCCATCGCTATGAATGTTCCGAGACGGCGTTTCTGCTTTCTCTTGAAATCTTTTGTTATCAGAGTCGGATGCTCGAGATCATATAGAAGATCCGTACAGGACTGATACCGGTTCTCCGGAGCCGGCGATACACATTTATCGATGATCGCTTCGATTCCTTCCGAAAGCTGCGGATTCCATTGCCTGACCGGCGCATACATATAATCCTTCGGCCGCGGGTCGATGCCGGTAATGAGGTGATGCATCGTCATTCCCAGAGAGTAGATATCCGAGCGTGCGTCGGTCTGGCGCGAGCCGTACTGTTCAGGTGGCGCATAGCCGTTCGTACCGAGAACAGTGGTGTCCGCAAGACGCTCCTCCTTGTATTCTCTGGCGATTCCGAAATCGATGATTTTGATATTCCCTTCCGGCTTCAGCATGACGTTTGCCGGCTTCATATCACGATAGATTATCGGAGGCTTCTGTGAATGAAGGTAGGAGAGCGCATCGCAAAGCTGCTTGCCCCACTCAATGACAAGTTCCTCGGATTGCGCGCCATACTCAAGCAAGATTTTGTCGAGAGATTCTCCCTCGATATAGTCCATGACGACATAGATCGTCGATCCATTGTCAATGATGTCAACGATTCTCGGCAGAGCAGGGTGATCCAGACGTTTCATCAGATTGGCTTCAGCCAGCAAGCTGTTTACGA
>CAYMEJ010000021.1:0-16067 GCA_964389735.1 uncultured Muribaculaceae bacterium | reverse complement strand
TAATGGGGCGGTATAAGGGAATCGAACCCTTGAATACTAGTGCCACAAACTAGCGTGTTAACCACTTCACCAATACCGCCATGTAAAAAATACAATCTTATTTTATCAATAAAATTGTATTTTGACAAGGACTTTTTGTATTATTTTACAATATATGGATTATCTATAGTTCCATCTCCACTTACATACATTGTTGTACTAAGTAAATATATTACTGGTCTTACATATACTTTAGTAGATGCTACTGATAATACTGGTTTACCTTGTTGATCAATTTTATATACTTTATATGAGAATTCATCATCAGCAGTAATTGTCCACCAACTTCTTTCAAATAAGCTTAAGTAGTTATAGTTTTCACAACTCTTACTTGTTGATGATACACATCCAGTGTCAAGACTTGCATTCATATAATCATATAATGGTAATCCACCAATTGTTTGATCTTCTAATACAGAACCACATTCAATTGAACCATCATTTATATCTGCTGTTTTACCACGTTTACCTATACATAAATCAAAGTTTGCCATTTTAGTTTTATTTAATTCACTGAAATTATCTTCATCATTATAATAATTAACATAGAAATCATGCATTCTACTAACATTATAATCATTAATACCTGTATTTAGATTTCTATCTTCATTATATCTATCATCCCATGCATTTTTTATTTCTCTTTCTGCTGCTACTAAAACAATATTTTCATTTTTATCTACTTTTACAATTCTCCAATTTTTTCCTGCAAATTTAATATAGTTATTAGGATTTTCTCCTCTATATACATATTCACCATTTAATTGGTATACTCCTATACCTTCGTATACTACTACATCATCACTAGTTATTTTTGATTTCATTTCAGTAGATTGATATGCTTTACCACAATCTAAGTATGCAGTGTAATTATATTTATTATTTACATTAGTTACTACTACTTTACCTGTACATTTTACATCTTTTCTATCTACTACATCATTTAAATCATCAAAATAATCATATTGAGTTAATTGTGAAGCAGTTATTGTTATTTGAGAACCTACTTCTACTGGTAATTTTTTTTGATTATCAGCATAATATTTTCTTGCTGCATTAGCAAGTTTATCTTCTATACCAGAATAAATATTCTTACTAAACATTGATATTAATAAACAAATTATAATTATTAATACTATTAATCCTCCAATTATTCCACCTAGAACCATTATCATTTTTTTTCTATCCATCTCACCGAATATACTTTTTAACTTATCCATATGTAAATCTCCTTTACTAATTAGTTCAATTATAACAAAATTTTTTTTTATTTACAATATGCCTATACATAATTAGTCAATTGTCATAGATTAAATTGAGGAGAGATTTTATGAATAATAGTTATAGTTTAATGAATCCTTATGAAGGATTCATTAAAGGAAATTTATTTAGTAATTTATATGATCAATATAAGAACTATCAACCAGTTAAGTTAATACCTAATAATAAGCAAGCAGAGTTATTATTAAATATTGATTGGTTATATTTTTCTTTATTAGAACTTAATTTATTACTAGATGTATATCCTGATAATACTGATATTATTTCTGTATTTAATAATTATGTTAATGGTTATAATGAATTAGTTCAAACATATGAAAAGAACTATGGACCACTTAATATTAATTCAGAAAATAATAGTAATGTATTTAATTGGGAAAAATTACCATGGCCTTGGGAAATGGAGGATGTTAGATAATGTGGTTATATCAAAAGAGATTAGAGTATCCTGTTAATATTAAAAAGAAAGATTTAAATATGGCAAAATATTTAATTACTCAATATGGAGGACCTAATGGTGAATTAGCTGCTTCATTAAGATATTTAAATCAAAGATACACTATGCCAGATAATAGAGGTAAAGCTTTACTTACTGATATAGGTACTGAAGAATTAGCACATATTGAAATGATTTCTACAATGATTTATCAATTATTAAAAGATGCTACAATTGAAGAAATAAAAGCTGCTGGATTAGCTGGTAATTATACTGAACATAAAAAGAATTTCTTCCCTACTGATGCTAATGGTGTTCCTTTTACTGCTACTTACTTTGCAGTTACAGGAGACTATATGGCTGATTTAATGGAAGATATGGCAGCAGAAGAAAAAGCTAGAGCAACATATGAAAATTTAATTGATTTAACAGATGATCCAGATGTTATAGGACCTTTACTATTTTTAAGACAAAGAGAAATAGTGCATTTCCAAAGATTTAAAGAATTACATGATTATTATAAGAGTCAAAAAGAAGGATTAAACTAATCCTTCTTTTTCATCTTTTATTAAGTCTTTGAATTTTACATCAAAGTTAATTAATTCTTTCATAATTACATCTGGATATATATTCTTACTATTTTGAATAGCATTTCTTATATCAAATATATTTACTTCTTTTCTATCATCAAATACTGCTTGTGAATAAGCTTGTGCCATTAATGTTATACATATGTCTGGATAACGGGATCCAATACCATATATTCTTTTGAATTCACTTGTTATATCTACTATGAAACTTACTATTTCTGTTTGCATAAAGTGTGTATATTTTAATTTAGCACCTGTATTCTTTTCTATCTTTGGTAATGTTCCCATTACTATTTTTATTGTTTGTTCTCTATCTGGTTCTAATACTTCTACTTTTTGGAAACGTCTTACAAATGCTTTATCTTTTAGAATATATCTTTCATATTCTTCAGTAGTAGTTGCTCCTATTACTTTAATAGAACCACGTCCTAAACTTTCCTTAAACATATTAGCAAAGTCTAATGCTGAATCGTTTGTTGATCCTATTAACATATGAATTTCATCTATAAATAAGATAACTTTATCTAGTTTCTTTAATTCGTCTACTAATGTTTGTAGTCTTGTTTCTCCTGAAGGTAAGCTTCCTAATAGAGATGCTGTTTTAATATTTACTATTGTATATCCTTTTAATTTATCTGGTACATTATCTCTTTGAAGTGCATACGCTAAACCTTCTACTATAGATGTTTTACCTATACCAGGTTTACCTGTTAATATGGCAGATTTTTCTGGTGTTAATAATATTAATATTAATTGTTTTATTTCTTCACTTCTACCTATAGCTGGGTTAGTAACAAATTGTTTTACTGTGAAGTCTTCACCATATTTACCTATTATCGTTTCACCATGAGTTTCTTCTGCTTTTTTAGACAATACTTCTACTAAGTCATCTTTTGTTATTTCTACATCTGTAGTAGCATCTAAATCTTTAAATACATATTTATCTTCTTTATTTGGTATTATTACTCTATCAAAAGTAGGTATTTCTGCTTCATGTCTATCTAATTCAATAGGATCTACTTTAGGTATTTCTACTTCTTCTAATAAAGGTATACCTAATATTGTATCTATCATACCTTGTATTTGAACATTTTTATTAGAGTTTTCTTCTTCTAATTCTTTTGGTCTTGCTATATCAGGCATTGTTACTTCTGGTACTTCTATTTTTTCATTACCAAGATATGCTTCTTCCACATTAAAAGGAATACTACTTTCTTTTGGTGTTTGTTTTGTAAAATCTACTGGAGCATTTACTCCTTGAAATGCTAATAAATTAGGCTTTTCTTGTACTACTTTAACAGCATTTTTTCTTAAACTTTTATATGGTTGTGGTTTTTCATCTACTGGTGCAAATTTAAAATATGCATCATCTAATGGTTGGATTTCTTCTTTTAAAAGTTCTCTTTCAATATCTTTTTGTTCTGATTCATCTAAGAATTTACCATCTTCCCTTAACTTAGGTATCATTGGTCCTTCTTCTTTTGGCTCTTCTGGTTTATTAAATTCTTCTAATACTTTTTCATCTGGTATTATATTAGAATTATATTTTTTTTCTTCTTTTTCTGATTCGTATCCTTCCATTCTGTCTACTAGGCTTCTAGCTAATGTATTAGATACTTCTCCTACTACTCTTTCATTATGTAGTACTGTTTCTTTTTGATTAAAATCATTATTAATAAATTTTTCTTTTAATGTATCTTCTTTTATTGGATTACTTTCTATATTAGGTACTAAATTAACTGGTTCTGGATTAATATTATCATTAGGTAATATTTTATTATATGTTGGTTTATCTTCAACAAATTTGTCTACTAAGTTATCTTCTTTTTTAACAGGATTTATTTGATCAGGAGTTAATGGTACTTCTGGATCTTTTTTTTCTTCTATAGGACCATCAGTCATAAATTCAGGTAATATGAATCTATTACTACGTACTGGTTCTTGTTCCATGCTTAAAACATCATTATCCATGGTACATCCTCCTTATCATTCTTTTATAGTAACATTGTATCATATTTTTATTACTTAGAGAATATATTAAAATACTTTTTCTTTATATTTTTTTATATTATATTTAATTTTTAATTCATTAAATTCCTTTCTAGTAGCATTTATAAGTATTTTCTTTACTTTTAAACCTTTTATATTAACTTTATCTATATCATCATACAATCCATATTTATTTAATATGTTTATATATTTATTAAGATAATTATCTATATTAATATAATTAATATTATTTAGTTCTTCTATTACTTTTTCATCATTAAGTACTAGGTTGTGTTCTATTTCTAATTTTAATATATCTATATTATTTAGAGTTCTAATATTAGTATTAATATCTATTTCATATTTTATATAATCATTATTAATTATTAGTTCTTTTCCAAATACGTTTATTCCAAATAAAAAAATTATTAATATAATAAATATTTTTTTATACATAATATGCACCTCATATTTATTATTACCAATAATTTTTATTGTTATTAATTTAATTAATTGTTAACGTATTTAATAGTTCATTTATTTTTTCATTTGTAAAATAATCTTTTCCTATTATAGTAAATACATATCTTTTATTGTTAGTTAAAATATTAATTTCTTTAATACCGTTTTTCATATTTAAAATATATCCAATATAATCTCCATTTATTAAAGTAATGTTATCAGTAGTTGGAAGTGCTACTAAAGTTAAATATTGAATAGCATAATTATTTTTCATATCTTTGATACTTGTAAATATATTATTATTGCTTAATTTGTTTTCTGTTATATATTTAAATAGTTCAATATCATTAGTTATATTATTATCTTCTAGAAGTTTTACTCTTTCTTTTATTGTTGTTTCAAATTGTTTATCATCAACAAATATATCTAAATTAGATTTAAATATATTTGTATATGTTTCAGTTTTACCCATCCATATATGTGCAACTGATTTTTCATTTTCATCATATAATGAATATCTTACAAAGTCATTTGAATTATTTGGGTTGTCTACCTTTTTAAATTCTTTAAAATCATTCTTTATTTTAATATCATTAAATGTTAGATATTCTTCTTCATTTAATTTTATTGAATTAACTGTAATGGTATTTTTTACTTGTAATCCTTTAATAAATTGATCATATTTTTGATCAGTAAAATTACTCATATTATAAATATATAAATTGTATCCTTTATATCCGAAATAGATTCCTAATAATAGTAGTACTATTATTAATGATATTGTTATTATCAATACTTTCTTCGTAATTTTATTAACTTTCTTTTTCATAATTTCCTCCATATATATTTTTATTTATCATATTCTTCTTTAGCTAGTTTTATAATATTAGTTATGAATTCATTTTTACCTTGAGTGTATTTAGGTCTTTCATCAGCATATTTGATTGCTAATTCTTCTTTTAATTTACAATACTTTTCTATATATTCTGGATGTTCAATTAAATATTTTTTAAAGTATATTTGATTGTAATATGTATTAGATTTAGGTGTAGTAAAATGTATATAATGACTTTTTGCATCATCTGGTCCTTTAGAAAAGAAATACTTATCTTCTACTCCTAATTGACCACTATTAGAATAATCATATTCTTTTAATAGTTCTTCTATTGTTGGTATTAATGAAAAGTCTTTTACTACTATTAAGATATCTATTATTGGTTTAGATCTTAATCCTTCTATTGAAGTACTTCCAATATGATGTATTTCTATAATCTTATCCTTTAGGACTTCTTTTAGTAGTTTTTCTTCTTTCAAGTATTCTGTTTTCCAGTTAGTGTTATAGTCTTCTAATCTTACTATTCCTCTTTTTAGAGCCATATTATCACTTCCTTATTATCATTATAACATATTAAATATATATGATATAATTTATTTAGGTGAATAATATGGAAATAATTAATATTACAAATAATAATCTTTATTTAAGAGAATATATTACTTTATGTTTATTAGAATGGAGTCCTAATAAACATAAAAATGATATGGATAGTTATATTGAAAGAAAAATAGATAATATTACTAATGGTGATCGTGTTATTACTGTATTAGGTTTAATTGATAATAGTAAATTAATTGGATTCATATCTTTATTTAAGTATGATGGAGATTTACATAAAGAACTTACTCCTTGGTATGCAACTATGTATGTAAAAAAGGAATATCGTAATAAGGGATATTCTAGAATATTAAATGATTCTATTATTGAAGAAGCAAGAAGACTTGGATATAGTAAATTATATTTAAAAACTGATTTAGTAAATTACTATGAAAAGTTTAATGCTAAATTTATTGAATATATGGATAATGGAGAAAAACTTTATTATATAGATTTATAAAAGTAAAAAGATCACTTCATAGTGACCTTTTTATTTTTCATATATCCTTCTTTAGACAATCCATACATAACCATATCTTCTATTCCACCATAGTAATAGAAAAAACTTTCTTTTCTAGTACCTTCATATTTTAGTCCAATCTTTTCCATTACTTTCCATGTTCCTGGATTATCTTTGGCACCCATAGATTCAATTCTATTTAAATCTAACTTATTAAATGCAAATTCCAAAATACATTTTGATGCTTCAGTTACATATCCTTTACTCCATTCATCTTCTCTTATCCAATAATCTATTCCTGCAGTTTTAGCTTTTTCATCATGCATGTTTAAATATATTGTACCTAATATTTTATTATCTTCTTTCTTTACTATAGTCCATCTATAATAATCTAATTCATTATACTTAGATTCATCAAAATACTTTTTATTCTTATCAGGATTATTTCCTAATTTAGTGGATCCTAAGTATTTTCTTAATTTAGGATTTAATTGAATATAAAAGAATTCTTCTATGTCTTCTAAAGTAGTTCTTCTATATAATAATCTTTCGCTTTCTAACTCAATTGTACCTATATGATTAATTGGATCATATTCTTTTCCTTTTATATCTATAGTATTATCACTAATAAAGTAATGGTCTCCTATATATTCAATATTATTATTCTCTACTCTTATAAATGAATCATTAGGGAGTGCTATTAAAGGAATATGTTTACTTACTTCAAATGTTTCTTTTAGTATATCTATATCAGTAAATTCAAAATGAGGATATATATTGAAATCTATTAGTCCTAGTCCTTTATATTTTGTTATAGTGTTATTATTATATTCATCTAAGAATACTACATTTTTACTTTGATTTATTGAACCTGCACTTACTCCTATTACTAGATCTACTTTTTTAATATAATTAGTTAAATTATATTCTATAATAGAATTCATTTGTTTATTTGTATCTCCACCCATTAGGAATATAATATTAGATTCTTTTATTAAATCAATAGATTCTTCTTTTGTAGTTCTATTGTCTATAATACTAGTTCTTTTGAATTTTATATTTATATCATTAAATAATTTTAATAATAAATTATAATGTATATCATTTCTTTCATAATTATTAAAAGTTGTAGCAATAAAAACTATATTAGAATTTTTCTTTATATCTTTTTTTAAATACTTTACTAATTCTTTTTTAAATCCTTTTTCTTTATCAATTCCACTTAATAAATAGTTTATCATTTTAATCACCTATTTAGATTATAACACAAATAAAAAGAGAGTCAACTCTCTTTATTTTGCTTTCTTAACCTTTTTCATATATATAACAGTTCCAGTAATTTAACACATACTACCGTCAAAGAGAATACTTTATGGCAAGTATTAAGTGTATATAAGATAAAACTACTACTAATTATATACAAGTAAATTTTAATGGTGATAAAGAATATAAAGACTTTTTGGATATATTAATTAATAGAAGTAATTATAACTTTAATACTAGTGTTAATAGTAATGATAAAATAATAACTTTATCTACTTGTTATAATGATAGTGAGAAAGTTGTTATGCATGCTAAGTTAATAAAAAAAGAAACTAAATAATTATTAGTTTCTTTTTTATTTAAATTTTAATATTTTTCTATTAGTTCTATGATTTTATCTGAAGAAATCAAATAGTAATTCATATTTTCATATAAAGACATACTATTATCATGACTATCAGATCCTATTATTTTTAATAATTTTAGTGTTTCAATAATATCATCAAAATTTTTTATATTTTTATATTCATTTCTGATATTCATTTCTAATCCAATTATATTTCTTTTACTTTTGATTATATTTTTTACTACACTTAATTTATTTTCCGTTGGGTGTGCAAAAAATGTTTTATATTTTTCGTTTAATTGTTCAATTTTCATTTGCCCATATGAATTGACTGATAAACTACCACAGTTTGGCTTATCCCACCAATCATCATCTACTTCTTTTACTGCCAACATAGATAATAAAAATCGTGGATTATAATAGTTTTTTTCAATTTTGTCATATTTTTTTCTTAATTTATCATAACGTAATTCTTTATATTTTTTTCTATCATCATAACAATCATTTTTATTGTTTTTTTCTAATAAATCTAATATATCAAAAGTAGATATATTCTTTGATTTAAATTTCTCAATTAAATAGAAACATAAAGTATCATATTCTGGTACTAGATTATTATTTGCTAGATATTTCAAATATTCTTCGTAGCTTATTTCTATTTTTTCATTTCTAATAAAAGTTTGAATTGTTATATTTTCTTTCAATCTTTTAAATTGTATTTTGCTGCGATTAAACATAGCATCATAGTTTATTTTAATATTCGTTTCTATCAATGAATCCTTAGGATTTATAAATAATTGCAGTAAATGACATTGATTACCATATTCTTTATTATCAATTGTAAATTCTACTCCTGGAATAATTATTGGATTAGTTATACTTCCATCCTTTACTATTTCATATAATTCATTATAGATGTCTATACTATCATGATCAGTAACTGAAATGATATCAAACCCTTTATTATTAGTTGATTCTAAGATTTGTTTCAAGCTTTGTTTACCATCAGCACTATAGTTGGAATGCATATGGAAATCAATATATAATTTTTCTTTATCGGAACATAATTTAGTTATTTCTTTTTTAATTTTTTTAAAATAAACTTCCCAAAAGTCATAATTATTTTCCATTTACTTTCCTCCTTGCTTTAACGTTTATCTTGCGATTATCAATCAATTTTTTTTATCATTACTTCCATTCTAGAGTGATAATTATTTTTATTATAAAAATCAATAGCAGGAATATTGTATGCAAATGCATCTACTTTTATATATTCACAATTCATAGTTTTAAAATACTCTTCTATTTTATTTATTAGTAATTGTCCTACTCCTTTATTTCTTGTTGTTTTAGTAACAACTAATTCTGTTATTATACCTCTTTTAGGACATTTATAATCTAAATAATCATATTCATCATATGGTGGTATAGTTCCCATAATAAGTCCTATTGCTTTATTATTTTCTATTGCTAGATAACATTTACCATTATAAGTTTTTACTTCTTCTAAATCTAATAGAGCCATTTTATCTCTATATTCAGGATGAAGTTGATCTAAATTATCTTTATCGATACTTATAATATATTCTTCTAACTCTACTAATAAATCCTTTATATCTTCTAAGTATTTTTCTTCATATTCTATTATTTCCATAAATACTCCTTAATTTTTTTCAATTTGTCTAATTGTTTCTATTATTATTTTAGGTATTATTTCATTTCTAACTTTATGTCTATAGTTATTTTCCTCATCAGTTCTACCACTATATAGTGATTTTTTTATTATAGTATTATCTGATACACAGAAAAGTGCGGATGCTTTTATACCTGCTACTAATGCACTTTTAAATACTAATGCTGTTTCCATTTCTATTACTTTAGCACCATATTTTAATATATTATCAATATGATAAAATTGAGCAAATATAGTATCTATACTATAGTTAGGTACATAGTGACATTGTATATTATATTTGGAAGTAATGTTTAATAATAAATCAGATAATTCTTTATTAGGATATTCCTTAACACCTAATTCATCTTTTAAGTCTTTATTTAGGTATCTACTTGCTCCATCTCCACATATAGAATATTCTGGTATAACTATATCTCCTATTTTTATGTTTTTATCTAATGATCCTACTGAACCAATAAATAATAAATTTTCACATTTAGTAACGCCCAAAGCTAAAACATTATCAATAATAGCAGGTGCTCCAACTTGTTTTAATTCTATGAATGAAAATTCAAAATCTTTTCCATAAATATTATAAACAATATTATTAATTTGTTTTATTTTTATATTTTCATTAATAAACATTTTATGACTCCAAAAAGGGGCAATAACTACATTTGTTAATATTTCTTCATAGTTTTCTTTTTTTATAATATTTTCTTTAGTTGTTCCATATTTTAAATGAGCTTCTAATAAATCATTATATTCCATTAATATCTCCTATTTTATTTAATATATTTTTCTTTTACTAATTGTTTTTCTGCCATCATATATTTTTGTGTAACATGATATCCAGCACTTCCATACATTTTATCTAAGCCTGTATATGTGTATCCTAAATGACCATACTTTAATCCAATATTTTGTAAATACTTTGTTCCAATTTTAACAAGATTAGTGGCAATTCCTTGGTGTCTATATTTAGTCTTTGTAGTTGTGCATCCAACACTTCCTGTATTGGGTGCTTCTGTTTCTATACTTACTATTAAGGTTCCACAAATTTCTTTATCTTTATCTGCTATTAATACTTTTTGATCATTATCAGCTTCATATAGATGTTTATTATTATAATACTCAACAAATGATGGTTCTGCATCTGAAACACAATTATTTATTTCTTTTAAATCTTCTATTGTAGCAAATCTATATATTATTCCTTTTATTGAATCATCAACATTCATATTATAATTAATGTCTTTTAAACTCATATCCATATCAAAGCATTCATCTTTTCCCCATCCATGATAGTATCCTCTTTTTTCAAAAAATGTTATATTCTTATTTGTTATGGGAATACCTGGCATTAAGTAATCATAACCTGCACCAATATTTAATTTATCATAACCTTTATCTAATATATATGATTCTGATTCATCTAATAAAGAACTTCCCAATCCTTGATTTCTATATTCTTTATCAACACATAAAAGAATAATTGTGTTTTCATTAATTAGTGATATAGCGCATAATTTATTATAGTTATTTTTTCTAATAATTAGATGATTATTTGGATTAAAAAGAATATCTTTTTCTGTTTGTACATTTCTAATATTATTAGGAAAATTTCTTTTATACATTTCATATAATTCTTCGTTCATTTTTACACTTCCTAATTTAATTATATCATATTTATATTTAATTACATTCAATTGAAAAAAGAATAGTAAAAACTATTCTTTAAAAATATATTTACATATGCTTTTCTGCTACTATAATCATAAAATAAGGCATGTTTAATTGATTCATATATTTTGGATTTTTCTTAACATTTTCCTGACTTGCAATTGGTTCAATAACCTTACATAATTTATAATTATTATTAATAATTCCATTTATTAATGAACTAAAATTACGATGATACTTTGTATAACTACCTCCAAGCCAATTAGCATTTCGAGGTCCATTAGTATTATAATCAGATAATAATTTATACTCTTTTCCACCTAATTTTAATTTACTAGTTGAATTGCATGCTTCATTTAAAATAGTCCCCGTTGTTAGAGGGTGTTCTTGTGAAAAAATAAGTTGTCCATTATCTTCTAGTAATTCATAAATATCTTTTAAAAATTTATCATAATCTTCTACATAGTGAATTGCTAAAGAGCTAATAACAACATCAAACTTTTGATTTAAAGATGATATATCTTCTATAGCTAAAATTCTATATTCAATTTTATCGTTAGTATTTATTTTCTTTGCTAAATCAATCATGTTTTTAGAAACATCTGTTCCTAATACATAGGTAGCACCTAATTCAACTGCTTTGGCACAATTATTACCACTACCGCATCCTAAATCTAACACTTTTTTACCTTTTAAATTAGGTAAAGCTTCATATATTGCAGGCATTTCAACTACTTCATTAGCAGAAATATTAACAGAATCATTTCTTAAATTAATATAATTATCAAAAAAATCTTTATTATCATATATATTATCAGACATATTTTTCCCCTTTCATATCATGTTTTTTCAATTCAAAGCATGACAATGATGATATTTTTTGATTTTATCATCACCCATTTCAATATTTATACATAACTGAATTATTTATTATTGTATTCTAACACTTCACAATTTTTAAGTTTATAATTATTATAATTACCATCTAAAGGTTCTCCTTCAAAAAAACATCTTGCATAAATGCTTACTCCAGCATGTGTAACAATTAGAATATTTTTCCCTTTATATTTTTTTTGAATATCTTCAAAAAAATCCTTAATCCTATTTCTAAAATCAGAAATATTTTCTATTCCTAAACGTCTTTCTAATGGATCATTAAAATCTATTTTAAGTTCTATTTCTGTTTTTAATTTTCCTTCTAATTCTCCGTTACTTCTTTCAATTATTCGATCATCTGTTTCTATATCATTATCACATATTATTTTTGCTGTATTATATGCTCTTTTTAATGGACTAGAAAACACTTTATAAAAATCAGTATCTTTTAATTTTTCTTTAATTTTTTGCGCTTGTTCTTTTCCAACGTTATTGATATCCACATCTATTCTACCCGCATATCTTCCTTCAACATTCCAATCTGTTTCTCCATGTCTTACAATATATATCACCTAATCATCTCTCTTTTCTATCTCATCATTACTGTTTTAAATAATCATACAAAATAAATTCAACTATAAAATATTCACAAATATTATTATTCAAAATGATATCCTATGTAATACTTTATTTTATTTTTGGACCAATAGAATCACATAGATTTTTAAAATATTGTATTAGTTCACTAAAATCCATTGTATATTTAAATGCATCATATGCTTGGCAAAACAAATCAAATTGTTCTTCTGTATTAAATATATTACCTCCACCCGAAGAATCATCTCCAGAAGCAGGATATACACCTTTTACTATTGCTGGTTTTGAACCTTTAAATATTTCTTTTTTACTTTCATTACTATCTATTATCAATGTTTCTATATACCTGTTATCATCAGTTTGTACACTTCCAAAATAAGCCCATGGATATTTTCTAAAAGTTTCTGCTTTAGTAATCATTGCAGTATTACTATTAGAATATTGACTTAACTTTTTATTTGGTGCTAGTTTTGCTACAAGTGAAACATTTTCAAAAGGCCCATACTTTAAAAAGGCTTCTGATTTTGCTCTTACTTTGTAATAATTTAATAATTGTGTTGAAGTATCTTGGTTATATTGTTGCCTTAAAATATTATACTTTTGTGTTTTCTCAACTTTCTTTATAAAATCTTCTTGATATTGTAATAAGTCATTATTACCATCTATATCTTTTAATATCCATTCTAATAATTCTACTGATCCCATTCTTTTTGTTCCAGTTAATCTTTGAAAATCAGGATTATTAACTAATTGAGTTGATGTAACTCCTAATAAGTGTAATAAGTTTTGTATTTTTATTTCAAAATAGAAATATTCACTTTTATTAGGATCACTAGATGATAACTCTGCTATTAATTCTTTATTATCATATACTTTATAATATACTTGTACTGCTTCCTTCATTAATCTTAATGTTTTATCAACATCTATTGGAACCATATTAATATTAGTTTTTGGATAATAATCACGTGTGTTTTCTTTCATTTTATTCATATATTTATCTGCCACATTATCTGATTTACCTTCATTTATCATTAAATCATCATAATATTTTTTTACTAATACAAAATATTTTTCTATTAAATATTTAAATGGTATTTCATTACTATATTGATCATCTTTTACAATATTATAATAGTCACTTTGTTCTTCAATAATATTCATAACATCTTCAATATCGTTATTTATTAAAAGATATTCACAGTTATATATTTTTTTATCTTTTAATTCTTTATTTATTAATTTTACTACTTCTTGAAAATCAGTTGTTTCCAAAATACTTATATTATCCATATTTGATACTCCTATTACTATTTAATATATATTATAACATATATTAGAAGTAAAGACATTTCTATCTCTTTTTAATATATTGATTCTTGAATTAAGGTAATTAAGTTATTCACTTACTTTAGAGATACAATATGATTTGATTATTCTAACTCAATATTTAATATATCTTCTATATTTATTTTACCATGTAATAAATATATTACATTATATATATTATCTATTATTTTAATATTATCTATAATTGTTTCATATCTACCACCAGATTTATTCTTATCTTTTATAAAATATGTTATTGATACTTTAGGTCTTTCCTTAATAATTGAATTTATTTCTTGTAATTTCATATTAATAAAAAATAAAGATTCATCATCAAGTTCTATCTTCTTATCTGTTAATCTTGCTTTTTCTTTAACTGCATCATTATATCCCGTTAAAGCTGCAAAAGGAGCAAATTGAGCAGATCTTTGTTCTATTGATAATCTAGGATGAATTTTTGAAATATGATGTTCCATATTTATAATATCTTCATAATTATCTATCATCCTTTATGTCCTCCTACTTGTTCATTTCTATCTTTTGCAGTTGATCCTTCTTCTAGATTCATACCTTTTAAAACTGCATTCTTACCATATTTATGTTTTATTTTAAGCATTGCTAATTGAACTTTCTTTTCTTCTTCTTCTTTTTTCTTTATTTGATCACAATCAAGTTCATTAGAATAATCACTAAATAAATCATATTGTTTATATCTTGGTATGTTTATAGTCTTAGATTCATTAATTAAATTATTAGCAGATATATTTATTTTTTTAATTAATAATTTTTGATTTGTTATTTTATCATATAGTTTATCTATTTCTTCCATTATAACTTTAGTAGAAGAAGTATGATATTTTAAATTAACTATTCCATGGGCATGTTTAGGAACACTTCTACCAAAGTAATCTACTATAATTTCTCCATCATAATCATCTCTAATTGATGATTTTTTTAGATTCTCTATATCATATTGAATTATTAATGTTAATTGATTAGTTACTAATTTCTTTTCAACTAGATCCAATGTTAATGAATCTGCCATTTCTTTAACAACTAATTTTGCTTTTTTAAAATCATATGGACAATGTAATACTTGTCCAGAACTCATACAATTTGTTTTAGCTTTATATGATTTTGTTTCTTTAATTGTTGTAGGTTCATATCCCCAAGCATGATCAATTAAAAACTCTGCATTTATTCCAAATAGTTTATATAGTATTTCTTCATTATTAATTGAACATCTTGCTATATCACCCATAGTATATATTCTTTTTGATTCTAATTTTTTTGCATAACCAGATCCAACTCTCCAAAAATCAGTAATAGGTTTATGATTCCATAATTCTTTTCTATAACTCATTTCATCTAGTTCTGCTATTCTCACACCTATTTCATTTGGTTCTTTATGCTTAGCAACTATATCCATTGCAACCTTAGATAAAAACATATTTGTTCCAATACCTGCTGTTGCCGTAATACCAGTTTTATCATATACATCTTGAATCATTTTAGAAACAAGTTCATTTGATGTCATTTTATATGTATTTAGATAATCAGTTACATCACAAAACACTTCATCTATTGAATAAACCAAAATATCTTC
>CAYMEJ010000020.1:0-18606 GCA_964389735.1 uncultured Muribaculaceae bacterium | reverse complement strand
ATATTTTTGATCTGCTATAAAATATTCATATTTTGGAAATGATACAAATTTTGTAGGATATTCTGAATTATATTTTATTACATATGGAAGTAATATTGCATTTGCTCTTCCATGAGGTATATGGAATTCTCCACCTAACTTGTGTGCTAAGGAGTGGTTAATACCTAAGAATGCATTAGTAAATGCCATACCTGCTATACAAGATGCATTATGCATTTTTTCTCTTGCTAATTTATTTGATCCTTCATTAAATGCTATTAATAAGTATTCATTTATTATTTCTACTGCTTTTTCACTTAATCCATCTGTATAATCATTTGCCATATTAGATACATATGCTTCAATAGCATGTGTTAAAGCATCTAATCCTGTATCTGCAGTTAATGATTTAGGTAGGCTCATAACTAAGTCAGGATCTATTATTGCAACATCTGGTGTTAATTCATAGTCTGCTAATGGGTATTTCATATTCTTTTCTTTATCTGAAATAACTGCAAATGATGTTACTTCTGAACCAGTTCCACTTGTTGTAGGTATTGCTACTAATTTTACTTTCTTACCTAATTGAGGGAACTTATATGTTCTTTTTCTAATATCCATAAATTTAAGTTTTAATCCTTCTACATCAACATCAGGATTTTCATAGAATAACCACATACCTTTTGCTGCATCGATTGAACTTCCTCCACCTACTGCAATAATAGTATCTGGATTAAATCTATTCATTATTTCTACACCTTTATTTATTATTTTAAAATCAGGGTCAGATTCTACATCTTGGAATATTTCCACATGAACATAATTACTTCTTTTTTCTAATTGATAAAGTATTTTATCTATATAACCAAATTTTACCATTGATGGATCTGTTACTATTAATACTTTTTCTATTTCTGGCATTTTTTGTAAGTATTCAATTGATCCTGCTTCAAAATATATCTTTTTAGGTACTTTAAACCATTGCATATTTACTCTTCTCTTTGCTACTCTTTTTAAATTTATTAAGTTTATTGTTGAAACATTATCAGTAGTTGAATTACCTCCAAATGTTCCGCACCCTAATGTCAATGATGGTACATTAGTATTATAAATATCTCCAATTGCACCATGAGTTGATGGTGAATTTACTATTACTCTTCCTGCTTTTACAGTTTTAGAAAACTTTAATATTATTTCTTTATCTTCTGAATGAATTACAGCAGAATGTCCTAATCCACCATATTCAATTAATTTTTCTGCTAACATTACACCAACATCAGAATTTTCTACTATGTAGTATGCTAATACTGGTGATAGTTTTTCTTTAGAAAATGGGAAATTATCTCCTATTCCATTTTCTCCTACTACTAATACTTTTATATTATTAGGAATATCAAATCCTGCTAATTTTGCTATTGTATAAGGACTTTGTCCTACTATATCTGATTTTAATGAATATGATCCATTTTCTAATTCAAACATTCTTTCTTGTAACATTTCTTTTTCTTTTTCATTTACAAAGTAGCATCCTGCTTCTTTCATTAATTGTTCAAATTCTTCAGATATATCTTTATCTACTATTACAGATTGTTCACTTGCACATATCATTCCATTATCGAATGATTTAGAAAGTACTAAGTCATTAACACTTGTTCTTAAATGTGCTGATTTTTCTATATAACAAGGTACATTACCTGGTCCTACGCCTAATGCTGGTTTACCACAAGAATAAGCTGATGCTACCATACCCTTACCACCTGTTGCTAGTATTAAGTTAATATCAGGATGATGCATTAAAGCAGTTGTTGCTTCTATTGATGGTTCTTCTATCCATAGAATACAATCTTCTGGTGCTCCTGCTTTTATTGCTGCATCTCTTACTATTCTAGCAGCTTCTTGACTACATTTTTGTGCAGATGGATGAAAACCAAATATTATTACATTTCTTGTTTTAACTGATATAAGTGATTTAAAACATACTGTTGCAGTTGGATTGGTAACTGGTGTTACACCTGCTATTATACCAATTGGTTCTGCTATTGTTGAATAATCTTCTTCTTCGTTTTCATCTACTATTCCTACAGTTTTATTATATTTAATACTATGGTAAATATATTCTGATGCAAATAGATTTTTTGTTATTTTATCTTCATATATTCCTCTTTTTGTTTCTTCTACTGCCATACGTGCTAGTATCATATGATTTTCTACAAATGCCATAGACATTCTTTTTACTATTTCATCTATTTGTTCTTGATCTAGTTCCATATATTTATCACGTGCTATTTTTGCTCTTTCTACTAGATCATCTATCATCCTATTTACATCTGCCATATATAAACACCTCTTTATTCTATAGATATTATATCATATATAGTTTTTCAGTCAAAGAAAAAAGAAAATAAATTTTCTTTTTTACATCTCAAATATTTTATCCATTTTATAATTATAATATGTCTTAGAATTAATTATAAAATAATTTGTATAGTAATTAATTTTATCATCAGACTTTATTTTCATTTCATCCATATTGATTAAATTAATCATTTTATATTCCTTATCCTTCATTACTTTGATAAATGGACTTCTATTAACTGGTATATCCATTTCTTCATATATAGGTTCTAATACATATTTATTATTTCTAATATTAATTATTCCATATTTATCATCTTTTTTAACTACAAATAGTTTTTTATTTTTCATATCTGAAATATACTCAAATATCTCTTTTCCTATTTTTTCTATTCTTTGATACTCACATGGTAAGACTGTTTCTCCTTCGCTGTCTAAAATACCAAAACCTGTACTGCATTCATTTATTTCATAATTCTCTAATAAATTATTTATAATTTTACTTTCTAAATTAGGTTTATCATTTAAGAATTTTTTTTCTTCTAAATCATAATATTTATATTCAGAATTTCCTTTTAATTTCATTGTTAAGATGTTTTTATCTATATTTTCCATTTCCATTTTGGAATATTCACTTGCTGATGCTTCGTATAATATTTCATTATCTTTTACATAAATATATTTTTCTGTTTCATAATTATTTTGGTTGGAGTACTCAAATACATTGTTTGTAAGTGCTGTTATATATTTCTTTGTAGGTTTAACTATTTCTTTGTTTTCAAGTAAATTTATTATTCCATATTTTTTATTTTCAATATTAATTACTAAATATAAATCTTCTTTAGTTTTATCATCTAATTCACTGATAGAGAAATATACAGAATTTTCTCCTTTTTGATATTCATATTTATAAATTATTTTTCCTTTATTATCAATTATTCCTGCTTCAGAATCGGTTTTATATGAAAAATATTTTTCATATTCTTGTTCTACTATTTTTACATCATCATCAGTTAAAGAATCTATATTATTATCAAATAATTTATTATTTATTACATAACAATTTTGAGTTTCATAATATTTAATATCTGCACTATTTTCTGCGTATACTATTTCTTTTCCGTTTTCATCAATTAAAATATATCTTTCATTACTTTTATTATCTTTTTTATACACTATTGTATATCCATTATAAAAATTACTTACTTCATCATATTTATAATCAATTACTAATTTACCTTTATTATTAATAAAACCATATTTGTTACTTTTTTCTACTGGTATTAATCTATCTGTATCAAAGATAATAATATCAGAAGTTCTTTTTGTTATTACTTTTACAAATAATGTTATTAGTACTATTAATAATGCTAATACTACTACAGATAGTATTCTTAAGTTTTTATTTCTTTTTAATAAATATAAATATCTTTTAATCTTTTTCATACTACAATACCTCTTGTTTTTATTATATCATAATTTCGTAAAAAAAAGATAAAATTGCTTTTATCTTATTTTTCCTCTAATAGAATTTAAATTAGTTTCTATTTCTTGTTTATGTAATGAAATGTTTTCCATTGCTTCTGGTATTCTATTAATTGATTCTTTTATTCTTTTAGTAAAATCAATATATTTTTCTGTAAAATTTTTAATTGTTTCCATATTATTATTTTTTAAATAATTCACTGCTTCTTCATAAGTTATTTTTTGTAAACTATTAGCATCTATTTCAATAGAAGAATCCTCTGTTATTACTTCTGATAATACTCCACCTTCTCTTGAAAATAATACTTTTCTTGGAATATTGGAATTTTTATATGACTCATCTAACTTCTTATTTAATTCTTCCATTTTAATTCTATAACTTGGTGCTGTATATGGATAACCTTTCCAAATTTCTTCTGCTTTTTCTAATTCTATATCTTCTATATCTTTAGCATAACATCTTAAAAAAGATACTCTTGCCTCACCTATTTTTGCTTTTAATTCTTTGGTATCTACTACATAATATTGTTTCATACTACCACCCCTTAAATGTAGTTAACATTATACCACAAAAAGGGTTTTTTTTCAAGTTTAACTTGCAATATTGATATTTTCTATTAGTATTGATGGAGAGCCTGAAGTAGTATTGCAAAAAGTTAGATCATTTCCTATTTCTTTTGTATTATTATATAATTCAAAAATATCAGTTGTTAATATAGCTGGTGTAAATCCAGATATTATTTTTCCTTTTTCTACGATTAATCCAAATATTTGAATAGATATTTGTCCAGTAATAGATGATATTGAAGAATTAGATGAACCCATAAAATTAGTTATAATGATACCATTATTCATTTCTTTGATTAATTCTTCATAACTCTTTTCATTAGGCATGATATACATATTCTTTGTTGATATATTGCCATATAAATTACCTGTTGATTTAATATTCTTTTCTAAAGCCTCTTTATTGTCATATAGGTATGTTTTTAATATTCCATTTTCTATTAATGTTTTATTATATGTTTTAGTTCCTTCATCATCAAATAATCTGTAACCTGGATAATTTTTATTTATTGGTTCTTCTAATATAGTTATTTTATTAGAAAATATTTTATTGTTTAATTTATTTGTCATTATTGATTGATTAGTTCTAATAGCTTGTGCACTTAACATATCTGTTAAACGTAATAATATTTCACTGTTAACACTTGGAGTTAATATAATATCATATTTTTTGTTTTCTAATTTTCTTTTTTCTAATAATAATGTTGTCTCTTCTAAATTTTTTCTTACTGCTTTATTAATATTAATTTCTTCTAAACTTGTTTTTAATATTGTTTCATATTTACTTACTAAATTATTATCTTTTTCTGCATATGATTCAATGTAAAAATAATATCTTTTATTACTGCTTGAAATATCTACTCCATTACTATTTATTATTCTTATTTTATTATATATTGATGTTAATATGCATTCTATTTTATTTACGTATTTGTATTCTTTTCTTATTTTTTCTATTTGTTTTAATTCCGGTATTTTATTATTTATATTTATATTAACTGCTTCATTTATTTCATTATTATTACTTTTATCACTTAAATAAATATCTTGGTAGTTACTTTCTATATTTTCCGCTTTATATTTGATTAATTCTATTATAGTTTCATCTAAATAATCAGTATTTACTTCTACTGTTTTATTATTATAAAGTGCTTTTATTTTGTAATTAATATTATTAGATGATTCAATATTCATTACTCTTTCATTTATTAATTCAATTTCATTTTCTATATTTGTTAATTCTTTTATTTGAATACTTTCTATTTGATTTTCTTTTGATAGTTTTAGAAATTCTAATATATTCATTATTTTCTACCTCCTACTAACATTTTAGATACTCTTATAGTAGGTTGACCACATGTAGTTGGAATGGAACCACTTCTACTTCCACAATAACCTGAGTTTAATTTTAAATCATTTGCTATCATGTCTATTCTTTTAATTATTTCTTTACTTGTACCTATTAAGGTAATGCCTTTTACTCTTTTTGTAATTTTTCCATTTTCTATTAAAAACGCTTCATCTGCTCCAAAGTTAAAGTCTCCAGTAGAAGGATTAACCATACCTCCACTTAAATCTTTGCAATATATTCCATATTTTATTGATTTAAACATGTCTTCTATTGAATCATTTCCTGGTTTTATAAAAGTATTACTCATTCTAGATGTTGGATTATAATTATAATTTTGTCTTCTTCCACATCCATTGGATTTTTGATTCATAATATTTTCATTATGATAATCTACTAAATATTGTTTTAGTATTCCATTTTCAATTAAAATGTTTTTCATAGGAAGATTTCCCTCATCATCAATTAATGAAGTACCCCATTCATCTATTAAGGTTCCATCATCAATAACAGTTAGTTTTTCATTTCCTATTTTTTTATTAAGATCATCTTTAAATATACTTAGTCCTCTTGATACTGATGTTGCTTCTAATCCATGAACACATGCTTCATGAATTATTACTCCACCAAACCCATTTCCTATTATTACTGGTACTTCCCCGCCTTCAAAGTCAGTTGCATCTAATTGTTCAATTGCTGAAATAGCTGTTTTAATTCCTTCTTCTATTAATTCTTTTTTATTAAAATAGTCATAACCATTACTTGAACCTGTACGATAACTATTACTTGTTTTTATTCCATCTTTTTCTGCAAAACTTCTAATTATTATTCTACCAGTATTATTAGTAGATGAAATATATTTACCAGTTGAATTTACAATTACTTTATATTGAGTATTTTCATATAACATTATTTGAACTTGTGTTATTAAATTTGAATAACTTCTAATAGTATTATTTATATCATTCATTAATTCTTTTTTTTCTTCTATTGTTATATCATCATATTTTACTTTTACTTTTTTATCTTTTTTTATTAACTTAGATAATTTTATTTTAGAATTGCTTTTATCTTTTAAATTATTTGCTAACTTTTTTGCTTCTTCTTTTAAGTTATTATAATTTAAATTATTAGTTGATGAGTAATATACTTCATCATCTTTTATTAATCTGAATCCTATTCCTTTTATATTGTTGTTTCCTATTTTATCTAATTTAGAATCTATATATATATAAGTTTTACTATTTGTTTCTTCATAAAAGATTTCTCCAAAATCTGCATTTGTAGACATCATAATATTTATTAATTCTTCAAATTGTTCTTTTTTCATATTAATCCTCCAATATTATTATATCACTTTAAATTATTTTTTCTTCAAAATAAAAAGTTACATAATAGTAACTACTTTATTATTGTATATATAATTATTGCTAATCCAAATAAGATTCTATAAATCATAAAAATTTTGAAATCATGTTTCTTTAAATATTTTAACAAGAATTCTATACATATTAAACCAGCCATGAATGATACAAATATTCCTAATACAAATACTCCAATATTTGCACTTATTAAGCTTATTGTTGAACCTTTTAGTAAATTAACTACTACTGCTCCTAATACTATAGGTGCTGATAAATAGAAAGAGAATTTAGCTGCGCTTTCTCTATCTAGATGTAAGATTCTTCCTGTTGCTATTGTTGTTCCACTTCTTGAAAAACCAGGTATTAGTGCTAATACTTGACTACATCCTATTATTATTGCATCTTTAATTGTCATATTTTCAATATGTTTTTCTTGTTTAAATATTCTATCTGCTATGTATATTATTATACCTACTATTATTAATGCAAATGCTATTAATACAAAGTTTGTTCTTATTAGTTCTTCTATTGGTTCTTCAAATAATACACCCATTATTGCAGCAGGTATTGTTGCTACTACAATATACCAGAATATTTTTCCTTCTGAGTCATTTGGACCTTTTGTTATTCCTTTTGTAAACATCTTCCAAAAGTCTGGAAAGAAATATATTACTATTGCAAGTAATGTACCAAAATGAAGTGCTATATCAAATACAAAAGAAATATCTTCTGTTATTACTGATGATCCTATTCCAAATAAGTCTCTAAATATAATTAAATGAGCACTTGAAGATATTGGTAAGAACTCTGCAATTCCTTGTACAATTGCTAATATTATTACTCCTAAATCCATTTTAATTTTCTCCTAATTTATAGGATACAAGTGATCCTATACCTATCATTAATATACCTACAGTAACTTGTACTACATCAATATTTAAATCAACTCCACTAAATGAAGATATTGGTATTGCAATAATAGATGCAAATATAAATCCTAATACTCCATAATATGTTTTTGTTTCATATTTATTAAATAAAAATTCTATTAATTTAGCAATAAGTACTATTCCTACTAGTACACCTACTCCAAATATTCCTAATGCTATTACATTATCAAATAAGTTTTTAAAGTGTGTTAATTCTTTTATTAATGCAATTACTGGATAATAGTATCCTAATAGCATTAAAACAAGAGATCCACTTACTCCAGGAATTACCATTGTTGCTGCTGCTATTATTCCTACAAAGAATAATAATATGTATCCAAATACATCCATATTTGTAAGTACTACTTCACCACTTGTACCAAATATTTTATCAGCAAATGCCATAAATATTACAAGCGAGAATGTTAATAACATTATTACCCAACTTGATATTTGTTTTTTTGCTTTTTTGTTATCTTTTACTTTTCCATATAGCATTGGAATTCCTCCAAGTACTAATCCTACAAAGAATAATGCTGTTGGTATTGGAAAATGTTTATATGAGTAATCGATTACACTACTCATTGTTATTATTGATAATCCTATACCAATAAACAATGGTATTAAAAATGCAATGTTTTTCTTAAAGTTTTTAAAGAAATGACTTAATGCTCCTATAAAATCTTCATATATTCCTAATATAATAGCAAGTGTTCCACCACTTACTCCAGGAATAATATTAGCTATTCCCATAGCAAATCCTTTGATAACTAAAAATATATTTTTTTTCATAAAATCTCCTTCTTGTTAATTCTATTAATCATTATATCATTTTAATAATATTATTAAAATCTTTATATTTATTTAATAGTAAAATGCTTGTAAATTTACATTTTTATTTACAAAATAGTCTGTAAATCAAATTTCTTTTAGAGTACTATCCATAATTGAATATAAATAAGTATTTGTCTTCTTTTTTGTCTTTAATTCTATATATTTTTTATATCCATTTAGTTGTTTTAAGTATTCATCATCTAAAATATTTTTTAATTTGTAATCAATTATATCTATATGGTCTTCATATTCTAACATTAAATCTATAATACCATGATGTTTTATTTTTTCTTCTTCATATATAAATTCATATTCTTTATAAATATTAGCATTTTCTATATTTTTTAATACATCACTATTCATAAAGTTTAATAATTTAGTTTTAATATAATCATCTACTTCAATATTTATTTCTTTTGACTTTAGATCAATTACTTCTAACAATGAATGTATATATGTGCCATATTCCATTTTCTTTTTTGTTTCTTCATCAATTAAAGTATTATCTTTTTTAGAATATGATTCTTGTTCTAATACTTCATCAATTATATTTACTTCTTCTACATTTAATTTTTCTTCTTTTTTATCAAAATTTAAATTAGATAATTTAGTATTGTTATAGTCTTCTGTTATTGTTATTTCTTCTAGGTTAATACTTTTTACATATTTAATTAACTTAGGATATATACTTTTTATTATATCTAAGAAAGAATTATATTTATTTCTTATTTCATCATCTACAATATCATCATTAATAATATCTTCTTCTTCAATAGTTGGAAGTACTAATATTATTTTTTCCATACTTCTTGTAAGTGCTACATAGAACAATCTGATTCTTTCACTAATTTCTTCTTTCTTAGTTTTTTCTTTCAATAAAGTTTTATATATAGTTGAACCTATTCCTTCATTAAAATATGGTGTTATTATTCCATATTCCTTATCATACATAAATTGATCATTTAATTCTCTTAAATTAAATTCTTTATATAATCCAGAAAAATAACATAAATGAAATTCCAATCCTTTTGATTTATGAATATTCATTATTCTAACACCTGTATTAGTAGAAGTATTTAATGAATATTTTATTTCTGAATTACCTTTTATTATTTCTTCTAAGTACTCACTAAATTTTTTTAGAGAATATCCTAATTTTGATACATTGTTAGCTATATCAATTACTTTTTCTATTATTGTAGTTGATTCCTCTATATGTCCTACTTTTATTAATTTATTATATATATCAGTTTTATCTATTAATAGTTCTACAATTTCTTTTAATGATAATTTATTAATATCTTCTATAATTTCTTTTATATCTTTATATATAATAGTTTCATTATATAAATTATTTGTTACTATATTAAATATTTCATCATCTGTTAATTCATATAAATAACTTCTTGCTATACTTATAAAACTATATTTGAATTTACTATCATAATTATTTTCTTTTATATGAATTAATAATTTTATTAAGTTATTAATTATATATAATTCATTTTGATTAAGTATATTTTCATCTTGATAAATAGTTAGTGGTATTTCCATATATTCAAATATCTTTTTATATAATTCAAAATTAGTACCTCTATCCATTATTATTACAATATCTTCATAGCTAATATCTTTTATTATTTCATTATCTTTATCATACACTTGATACTTATTATCTATTTTATTTTTTATATCATTTGCAATAATAAATGCTTCTATTTCTTCTTTTTTATATTTTGAGAATTTATCATCTTTTTCAACATTATAACTATATAATTCTAAATCATTATTATGTTTAGTTAAACCTTTTAATTTATATGATTCATTTCCAAAAATCATTCTATGAAATAAAGAGTATTTAGCTCCTCCTATTTTATCATCCATTACTTGGTCAAATATTAAGTTAATATTTTGTAGTACTTCATCCCTACTTCTAAAGTTTTTATTTAAATCTATTTTATATCCACCTATACCATTACTATATTTTTCATACTTTTCTTTAAATATATATGGATTAGCATTTCTAAATCTATAAATAGATTGTTTTACATCTCCTACCATATAAACATTATTGTTTTCTATACATTTGATAAATTCTTCTTGTAGGTCATTAGTATCTTGATATTCATCTATCATTATTTCATTAAAATAGTTTTTTAATTCATCTCTTATTTCTTCATTTTCTTTAACTAATTTAATTGCCATTTTACTTATATCAACAAATTCATAAATATTATTATCATACTTATATTGTTTTATTTTTTCATCTAATTCATTTATTATTTCTATTAATGATATTAAGTATGTTTTAGTTGATAATATTGTTTCTTTGATATTATTAACACTTTCATATTGAGTTAATTTTGTTATTTCTTTTAATAAATTTGAGATATTTGTTTTTTTATTTTTTGCAGTTTCATCTGATTTAGGAGGCAAACTTGGTAATTTAATATTAGTACTAATTCTTATTTCTTCATATGTCTTAGCATTTAATAATGGTTCTAATACTTCTTCTATTTCACCATATTTATCACCATTATCCATACTTAAACCTAAATATGTTAAATTGTTTTTTATGCTTTTTATTTTTTGATTTATTAAATCTAGATATTGTTTTATAAATTCATCTATTTTTTCATTATTAAAATATATTTTTATATAGTTATTTAAAAATATTTCTTTATCATATCTCATATCTAATTGATTAATAATATTTAAAATATATTTTTTTAATTGTTCATCATCTTTAACACAAAAGTCATTAATCATTTGTAAAAAATATTTATCATCAGAATAATATTTCTTTTCAAAAATATTATTTAATAATTCTACTTTTTTTAATTCTATTATACTTGTATCTACTATTGATAGATCTTTACTTATATTTAAAACATCATGATATTTCTTAACTATTGATAATGCAAATGAGTCAAATGTTGTTATATATGCTGAATCAATTTTATTTATTTGATCTAATAAGTTTGCTTTCTTTATTTTTTTTCTGATTCTTATTTTCATTTCTGCTGCTGCAGCATTAGTAAATGTTAATACTAATAATTCATTAACATCAACACCTTGTTTTAGTTTTCTTAATACTCTTTCACTTAATACTGCAGTTTTACCAGAACCTGCTCCTGCTGATACTATAATATTAGTATTATCTTTATTAATAGCTTCATTTTGCTCTTTTGTCCAATCAGGCATTATCATCACCTCCTAGGAAAGAAAGATCTTTATATTCTTTTAATTTTACAATATCTTCCTGTTTAAAATAACATATATCTTTGTAATTACAATATTCACATCCTAATAGGTCTTTACCAACTTTTTTTGGATTAATATCAAAGTTAGCATTAGTTATTTCTTTAGTTGCTTCTTTAATATTTTTATCTATTATTTTATCTATTTCATCAATATTTTCTTCTGTTAGTACTTTAGATGTACTATAGAAGTTACCATCATTTTTTACTTTCATACCTTTTATTAATTCACTATTAAAGTATGATATATCAAATTTTTCTAATATATTGGTATTTGCTAAAGATTGACCTACTAATTTTAGTGATTCTTTTCTTTGATCATTATATGTTTTATTTGTTAATATTTTAAACTCTTCATGAATTATTTTTTGAAGATAGAATCCAGTTATTTTAGGATTAGTAAATTTATTTGTTCTCTTTACTAGATATAGATATATTGGTAATTGCATTCCTAGGCCATATGGTAAATTATTTAGTTTTGTATGTAATGTTCCTGTTTTATAATCGATAATGCTTAAATATGTTGTATTATCTTCCTCTAGATACATTATTTTATCAATAAATCCCTTAAATATTGTAGGTATTTCATTTTCTATATTTACTTCTATTTTTTCTTCATGTAATTCTTCATTAAATCCAGTTAATCTTTTTTGTTCTTCAATATTTTTAATTGTGAACTCTAATTCTTTTTTTAGTTTATTTAAATAGAATTTTTCCATTTTATTAAATTCATAATCTTTAATCGCATAATCCCATTCTTCGTCTAAATTAAAATCAGGCTTATCTTTTTTTGATAATATATAGTGAAAAATATTACCTATATTTCTTTTAAAATCAGTTTCAAATTCTTCTACCTTTAAAACATTTGATAAGTAATATCTAAACCCACATTTAAAATAATTATCTATAGATGAGTATGATAGTTTTAATGAATTATTTAAATAATTAAAATAATTTGATTTATTTATTCCTTTAAACTTATTATCGTAATTTAAATATTTTTGATTATAGTAGTTATTAAATAGAAGAATTAATTCATCATTTAATATTCCATATTTAATATAATTATCAATATTCTTTCCAAGCATTAATTCATTATATTTATTTGAATGACTATTAAAGTAATTATATTTTTTCTCTATTATTTCTATATTTAATTCTTCTACTAATGATGAATGATTATATGATGCAAAAGGAGTTTTCTTTTTATATGTAACAATAATATTATTATATTTGTATAATACATCTATAATTTTTTGTTTTTCTTCTATATTTAATTCTTCTACTGATTTAAGATTTAATTCATTTTTTTCTTTATCACTAAATAATGAGTCATCTTTATGCGTTACTGGAATATTTTCATTATTAAAGCCTAACAAAAACGCATAATCTTCTTCTTTTATTTCATCAATACTTATTGATTCTACTCTTGAAGAATATTTATTTGTTAATCTGGTGTTTTTTAAATCTTCTACTAAATAGTTATATAATTTTTTAGTTTCATCCTTATACCAATAATATTGATTACATATATTAATGATTTTATTTATTATATTTGATTCACTATAGTTTTCTTTTAGAGAATCTATAATTTCATCAAAAGATTTATTATCTTTAATACTATTTAAAAATGATAAACCAATTTCAGTTTCATAAATACTTTTACTTTCTTTTAAATCTACTGGTATATTAAATAATTTAAATATTCTTTTAATTGTAATTGGATATTCACTTGTTACATTTAATAATTTAATATTATTAATATTAATATTTTTTAGTAATAATTCTGATATTGAATTTGCTACAAAGGATACTTCTTCTTCAATATTTAAAAACTTAAATGCTTTTAATTCTCTTTTTTGATATTTTTCTACATCCATATACTTTGCATTTAATGAATCAAATATATTAATATAGAATTTATCTAAATTAGGATATTCTACATTTATATTATAATTTTTTAATAATTCTTTAAATAAAGGATCATATGTTAATAAGTTATTATTTATTAAATCCTTTTTTATTTCTACTAAATTATTTAGTTTCTTTGAATTGTACTTTTTATCTTCAATATATATTAAATTATTTAGGTATTCAATTGCAGTTGATACTTTTAAATTATAGTTTTCTGATAAATAATATATAGTTTTTTTGTCATAAGTAAAATAATAATGATTAATGAATTCTTTTAATGTCATTATTTTTGTATTAACTAATTCTTCTTTTTTATTTTGTTCTTCTAATATTTTTTCTTTTATGTTAGATGGTACTATTAAAAGATTATTATTCATTATTATCACCTCATATCTATTATATCAAGAAAATAAAAAACACACCTTAAAAAGTGTGCTTTTTTTTATTTATTTTAGAAAATATCTAATGTATTTGTTAATACTAATAAGAATGATGAGAACATTATTGTTAATGTTACAAAATTATAATATATAATTTCATCACTATCTTTTAATTTAACTTCTTCATTTGATAATGTTGTTAATATCATTAGTCCATATATTCCACCTGCTACTATTGAAATAGTATATAATACTGGTGAAATCATTCCTAATAATGGTCCTACTATTGTAGATGCTAATACAACAGGCATAAATGCTATTGTTGCAATAAGTACAAATTTAGTAAATGATACGCTTTTCTTTATTATTAAACTTGCTAAATAATATATTAATGTTATTGCAAGCATAGATGCTGCTACCATAAATAATTGTTTAATTGTTACATCAAACCAGTTAACATCTTCTAGTCTATCCCAAAAGAAATCCTTTTTATCATTAAATACACTTGTATTTACATATACAGTATTAAATACTGTTTCTACTAATTGAAGTAATACCATTACTACTGCAACTACTCCTGCTAGTGTCCATACATTCTTTGGATCCTTAAATCTTTTTTCTTCTTTTTTTACAGTTGAATTTGGTTTTAAAAACAAATTTTTTGCTACTAAACAAAAATCAACTATGGCATTTTTCTTTTCTTCTTTCTTTGCCATGTTACTCCCTACCTTCCATATTATAAGTAATATTGATTACCTAATAAAAGTCTATCACAAAAGTAAAAAAAAATAAACAATTTATTATATTTAAACTAAAATATAAGTAGTTTTAAATATTCTCTTATCACTACAATATTCCATAATAAACTTATTATCTTTCTTACATATTATTATTCCTATAGTTTTATCTTGATTAATATTTCTTAAATTAACATCTATATAATTCATATACTTCTTTATTTGTCCAATATACTCTGCTTTTATTTCTGTTACTTTTAATTCTATTACTACATAACAATTATAATTAATATTGTATAAAAGAATATCTATATAATTATATCTATCTCCTATTTTAATCTTATATTCTATTTTCTTCATTCTTAACTAATCTTATCTTTGCTTTATCATCTAACCTTTCATATTCATTTTGCTTTATCTTATTTCTTAATTCTCTTTTACTCCAATTATTTTCGACACACATTTTTATATAATAATTTCTTTTATTATCATCTTTAATTGATAATAAAATTGTCCATAATGTCCAATTCAATTTGGCAGCCACTGGTTGCCAATTTATGAAGTACAAATAAAACTGCCTCATATTCCTCAAATTTCTTTCAGAATACCCTTTACCTAATTCATTAGTTAACTTAATAGAATACTCCTTTATTATTCCTTCTCCATAATGCTTACCTGCATTTGCTAAGAGTTTTCCAACATTATAATATGTTTCTAAATCACTTTTATTTTTACTATAATCTTTTACTCTTTTATATACTTCATTTTTAATTAATTGCTCCTTTATTTCTACATAATAATTAATGATAATCATCTCCTTTTTTGAGACTTTATCATATTCCTGTTTCTTTTACAAATGATGAATTTATTAAATCTTATTATGAAATTACATTCAATTTTTTAAAACACATAAAAAAATAAGATTAATTAATAATCTTATTTATATTCAAATATGGGTTTATTTAATATTTCTGTTTTTGTTCTAATAAGATTTATAAAGCTTTGTTTCTTATTAGATTCATTATATATTTTCTTATTTATAATAACTACATATTTACTATTTAAAAGAACTTGTTTATTAAATTCTTTAACACTAGTAAAATTTATTTTTTCTATTAATGATTTTTTATATAATTTAGAATATAAGTTTTCTATATCATATTCTTTATCTTTTTCTGTATTAATAATAGTATTATTACTATTTTCTTTAGCAATATATAAATTAATATTATTATCTATTTCGTCTACTAAAGTTTCTATTGCTTTTAATTCTAAATAATCATTAGAATCAACAAATGTAATATATTCACCATCACACATATTTATTACTTCATTATAATCATTAGAAGATATACTTCTAATTCTATCATCTAATTTACTATAATTATTACAATATACTTTAGATGCGTCTGTACTACCTTTATCAATTAACATTATTTCTATATCTTTATATGTTTGATTTTGTAGACTTCTTACACATCTTTCTAAGTTTGTTTTAGGTGTATTATATACACTTACAATTATACTTATTTTCATAATAGTTAACCCCCTTTAAACTATTAATTAAAATACTTGTCATTATATATTTTATCCATGTTTACTTCTATTGATTCATTATTAATTACTTTTCTTGGATTTATTTCTATTAATTCTTTTGTTTTTTCTTCACCAACTAATTTAGTTAATTTCTTTATTGCTTTATCTGGTTTAATTTTATTAGTTCGATGAATATCTGTTGCCATTATTTGAATTAAATCCTTCTTTAATAACCACTTTACTAATTTCTTAGCTTTATTACCATATAGTCCATTTAAACTAGCTAGGTTAGATTGAAATATTATGTCATATTCTAATAAAGTTTTTATTCTTGCTTTATTATTTTGAAGACTTATATATCTTTCTGGGTGTGCTAGTATAGGTGTTATTTTATTACTATTTAATTCATATAATAAATTACTTAAATATCTAATACTTCCATTTAATGGTAATTCAATAAGTAAATATTTACTTCCATTAATTGTTAATATTTCATCATTATTAATAAGTTTCATTATATTATTTGTTGCATATACTTCATTACCTAAATATAAATTAACGTTTAATCCAGTTGTTTTTTCTTTAATACTTTCAAATATCTCTCTTTTTAATTTATTATTAGCATTATAATTTGTATCTACAACATAGTGTGATGTAAGGACTATATCTGTAATACCATTTTGAATTTCTTCTTTAATTAAATTTATTGAATCTTCTACAGTTTTAGCACCATCATCTATTCCATACAAAATATGTGTATGAATATCTATCACTATTTATCTTCTCCATAATATTTACCATAATATTTTTTACCACGATTTTCAACTCTATTAACTACTACACCAATTATATTAGCTCCAACGTTTTCTAAGCTTTTCTTTGTTTCTTCTAATAAATTAATTGGAGTTGTTTTAAGACTACTTACAATTACTACACCATCTACTAATGATGACATTATAAGTGAATCTGTTAATCCATTTACTGGAGCTGAGTCGAATATTATGATATCGTATTCTCTTTTTAGTATTTCTACTAATTCTTTGTTTTTATCAGAGTTTAATAATTCTGATGGATTAGGTGGTACTACCCCTCTAAATAATACAGATAAATTTTCTATTTCTGTAGGTTGAATATATTTAGCATATTCATCTTGAACGTTTTCAAGTAATAAGTTAGATAAACCTAATTTACTACGATATCCAAATATATAATGTTGTCTACCTTTTCTTATATCACAGTCTACTATTAAAACTTTACTTCCTGTTTGTGCAAAAGCTATTGCAAGGTTTGCACTTACAAAACTCTTTCCTTCACTTGGAATTGAACTAGTTACAAGGATAGTTTTTATTTTTTTATCTACTGATGAGAATTGTAAATTAGTTCTAAGAGTTCTTATTGATTCACTAATAATTGATTTAGGATCATTATTTAAAATTAATTCTTTTCTCATTTTCTATCCCCTCTTTTTCTTCTTTTTATCATCATATTTAGGAATTGCTCCTACTACTGGTAATCCTATTTTAGATTCAACTTCTTCTACTGATTTAATAGAATGGTCAAACATAAACATTATAGTTATTATTGCAGTTGATAATATGAATCCTGCTCCACCTGCTATTACAAATTGTTTTACTACATTAATATTATAAGGTTGTTTAGCAAGTACTGCTTTATCTATAATACTTACGTTTTCAATATTATAAATACTTACTATTTCATTTTTAAATACTTTTGCAATTTCATTTGCTATTTGTTTAGCTTCTTTATTATCTTCACTTGATACAGTTATTAATATTAATTCTGTATCTTCTACTGATGTTACTGATACCATTTTTGCTAATTCTTTATAGCTAATTTTTAATTCTAGATTTGTTACTACTTTATTAAGTATTCTTCTTGATTTAATTATTTCACGATA
>CAYMEJ010000019.1:291-20224 GCA_964389735.1 uncultured Muribaculaceae bacterium | reverse complement strand
TACCATAAGCATTTAACTCAAGAAATTTATTTTTCTTGAGTTTTTATTTGTTTAAATATTATTAATTGTTTGGTATAATAATATTAGTATATAAAGGAGAATGATTATGACTAAGTTATCTGCAGAATTTTATGAAGATTATATGAAGAAATTAATTACTATTCAAGATATTGGAGATTGTATGCAAGAAAGTTTTTTATCTCCTGCCAAAAAAATGAAAGCGTATATTAAGGGTATTAATCAATTGCCTAATGAACTTACACCTACTTATTTAGAGAGATTAAGTTATATTAGAACAGAATTATTTTCTTTATCAGAAAAGTATGAATATAAATTAAAAACAGGTAAAGCAGTATTTAATGGTGCTCAATATAATACAAAGTTTTTTAATTATTATGACCAAGATGGTAGAATTAGAAAAAGTACTACTCTATTATTTCATCCTCAGTTTAGTGCTAAAGAATTTATGTCATTATTAGATAGTATTATTAATTATAAAAAAACATTATTAACAGTAGATACACATATTGATGAACAAAAAAGGGCTTAATTAATTAAGTCCTTTTGTTATTATAAAAGATACGCCCTTTTTATTATGGTTTTTAATATTTATATCATAACCTAACATATTTAAAGTTTTCTTTACTATAGATAATCCTAAACCAAATTCTCCTTTTATTCCCTTTCTAAAAGGTATAAATATTCCATCTATTAGATTATTATCTATATTTGGACCATCATTGTAAAAGATTATTTGATTCTTTTTTACTGTAACTTTGATTTCTTTTTCAGCATATCTTATGAAGTTACTTAAAATATTATCTATAATTGTTTCCCATGATTCTTCTGTTCCCACAAATGATGTAAATTTATCAGTTTGCAATTTAAAATTTATATTTTTATTTTGATATTTGAATTTTTCAATACTAGAATTTAGTGTAGGAGTTAAATCTATATTTTCTAGCATTAATACTTTGGAATCTTTTATGTAATCAAGTTTATTTAGATACAAAAGGGAGTGAACTTTTTGCTCTAATTTATTTGTTTGTTCTTTAATAATAGGAAGTGCTTCAGATGATGTTTCTATTCCATCATCTACAGCTTCAATATATGATTTTATTACGGTGAGAGGCGTTTTAAAATCATGTGATATATTTTGATACATTTGATTCCTATATTCTTCTTGGTTTTTTAAGGATATTCGCATATCTTCAATTGCTAACTCTAATGATTCTAATTCATCATTATCGGTTATTTCTACATGGTGATCATAATCATCATTATCAATATGATCTATTTTTGATTTTAACTTTTCTATTTTTCTAACTATAATAGTACTCCATAATATAAGAAGGAATCCTACTATAATGAATGTTACAATTATGATTGGGAAAATACAACTTACAATATTTTGTTCAGCGTTTTTTATATATGAATCATTAGTAATAGCAAGTCTAGTAACTGACTTAGTATTATTTTTATAGTAATAATATGTATTACCTTTATATATAAATTTTCCTGATTTTTGTTTTATATATTTAGATATTTCATCAATATCTTTTATTTTTATTACTTCATACAAATTATCACTTATTGTAATTTGATTATCATATATATATACATACCCTACTTCAGTACTTATGGAATTATCATTGATATTTTCATTTACTAAATCTAGGGGTTGTTTTAAATAGTTATATAAACTATCTTCATAGACAGGTAGTAATCTGTTTGGTAAAAGGAATCCAATAGATATTAAAATTATTCCGAACGTTAATGCAACTACTAATAGTAATTGTCTACTTAATTTACTCTTTATGTATTTCATGATAATCTATATCCAAATCCATAAATTGTTGAAATATTTAGTAAAGGCATCTTTTTTCTTAGTCTTCTTACTAAGTCGTCTACTGCTCTATCACTACCGAAATAGTCATTTCCCCATACTAAATTTAATATATCATCTCTTGAAAAACTTTTACCGTTGTTATTTAAAAATATTAGTAATAGTTCATATTCTAATGTAGTTAATTTAATTTCTTTTCCATTAGTTGTAACTATTCTTTTATCTAAATCTATTTCATATTCTAAATAATTTATTTTATTATTTAGTTCTTCTTTATATACTCTTTTAATAATATTATTAATTCTGAGTACTAATTCTTTTGGTGAATAAGGTTTAGTAATATAATCATCACTACCAAGTTCTAAACCAATTATTTTATCTAAATCTTGGTCCCTTGCTGAAGTAAATATAACAGGAGTGTTAACATCTACTTCTCTAATAGCTTTGATTATATCATAGCCATTTACATCATCTCCTAACATTATATCTAATATCCATACATCTACTTTATGTCCAATATAATTAATTGCATCTACTCCATTAGCAAATACTTCTACATTATATCCAGACTTTTGTAAGTATGTTTTTATTAAATTAGATAAATCTATTTCGTCTTCTACCAAACATATATTATACATAATATCACCTACCTATTAGTATAGCACTAACTTATACTTATTTCTACTTTATCCCTTCTTCCTTATTTTAATTTTTTAAAGTTTTTAGAAGTCTATATGAAAATTATTCATTAATCTTTTTTTGTATTTAATTTTACTTTTTTATCCTCTCCTTTCAACAATATAATTGTATTAAATAAATGTAGAATAATTACTTAAACAATATGGGAAATTATGGGATAAAAAAAGAACTAATTTTTTATTAGTTCTTCATAGTTATCTTTCATATGTTGAATTGATGCACAACTCATAAAACATATTACGGCATTTTTATGTTTTAGTAGTTTATCTACTGTTTCTTCTGATATCATATCTCCATTATTTAGTCCTACTAAGATATCTTTAGAAGATACATTTGGATAATCTGATTGTTTTTCTCTATTACATTCTATTTCTGTAATATATTGTGAATTTGCTATATTCATTGCTTCTGCAAATTCTTTTGGAAATTCTTTTGTTCTAGAATATGTATTAGGTTTAAATACTACTACTAATTCTTTATTAGGATACTTTTGTTTTGCAGCTTGTAATGTTACTTTTATTTCAGTTGGATGATGTGCATAGTCATCTATTGTTACTATGTCTCCTATTATATTTTCTGCAAATCTTCTTTTAGCATTTTTAAATGTTTTTAATAAATCATGAATAGTATCTTTATCAATATTTTCTTCTTTACATATTGCTATACATGCTAAAGCATTTAATACCATATGTTCTCCATATAAAGGTAAATCAAAATGATTATATAATTCATTATTTATATATACATCAAATGATGCTCCTTCATTATTTAATGTTACATTTTTTGCTACTATATCATTATCATTATTAAATCCATAATATAATACTGGTTTAGTAAATTTTGCTTTTCTTACATTTTCATTATCTCCGCATGCTACTATTAATTTTTTAGTATTAGATGAGAATTTTTCAAATGTATGAATAATATCTTCTATATCACTATATATTTCTGTATGTTCTAATTCCATATTAGTAATTACTGTATATGTAGGAGTATATGCTAGAAAATGTCTATTGAATTCATCTGATTCTATAACAAATCTTTTATTAGTCTTATTAGCATATCCACTACCATCACCAATAAAATAATTACATCCATATACATTATTAATTATATGAGTAATCAATGAACTAGTAGTTGTTTTACCATGTGTACCTGATACACATACTGTATCAAATTGTTTTGTTAAATCTCCTAGTATTTCATTATATTTTTTTATTTGTAATCCTAGTTCTTTTACTCTTACTAATTCTTTATGATCTTGACTGAATGCTACTGAATAAGTAACAATTGTGTCATTATCAATAGGATGATTATTATCATAATATATCTTTATATTTCTATCATCTAATCCTGTTTGGGTAAATTTATAATCTTCAACATCATCATATCCACTTACTTCATGACCTAAATCATGTAATAGTTGTGCTAAAGTAGACATTCCTGATCCTTTTATTCCTATACAATAGTATTTCATTTTATCAACTTCTTTCTATACTATTATACAATATTAATACAAAAAAAAGAAGAGATTATTCTCCTCTTCTATTATCTGAATTGAAATTTCTTCTTTCAGCTTTTTTCTTATCTCTACATTCTTTACATCTTTTTGGTTCATTAGTGAAACCTTTTTCAGCGTAGAATGCTTGGTCTCTTGCTGAGAAAATAAATTCTTCTCCACAATCAACACATTTGATAGTCTTATCAGTAAATTCGTTCATGTTCTTTCCTCCTTCTTAATTTTGGATCTTTGTTCAAACTTATTATTTAATCCTTGTAAGAATAGAAAGAATGAGTTGAATTTTGGATCTGTGATTTAAATCACTATTACATTATAGCATATTATTTAAAATTTGTACATATTAATATTTTTTTATTTTTTTATGATATAATTTTATATTGAAAGAAGGATTATTATGTTAGAAGATTGTACTCTTTGTCCTAGAAATTGTCATATTAATCGTAATAATAATGTTGGAGTATGTGGTGCTTCTAATAAATTAGTAATTGCTAGAGCTAGTCTTCATTATTGGGAAGAACCTTGTATATCTGGTGATGTTGGTAGTGGTACTATATTCTTTTCTAATTGCAATTTAAAGTGTATTTTTTGTCAAAATAATCAAATTAGTTCAAAGGGATTTGGTAAAGAAGTATCAATAGAAAGATTTAGTGAAATATGTATTGAACTTCAAAATAAAGGTGCATTAAATATTAATTTAGTTACACCTACTCATTATGTTCCATTAATAATAGAGGGTTTAAAATTAGCTAAAAAGAATGGTTTAAGTATTCCTATTGTATATAATACTAGTTCATATGAAAATGTTGATACTATTAAAAGTTTAAATGGTTTAATAGATATATATTTACCTGATTTAAAGTATTTTAGTGATGAGTACTCTATTAAATATTCTAAAGCAAATAATTATTTTCTACATGCATCAGCTGCAATAAAGGAAATGTATATACAAGTTGGTAAACCTATTTTTGATTCTGATGGAATAATGAAAAAAGGTGTTATTGTAAGACATTTATTATTACCTGGATTAGAAAGTGATAGTAAAAAAATATTAAGATACTTATATAATGAATATCATGATGATATATATATTAGTATAATGAATCAATATACACCTATTAAGAAGTTTACTAGATATCCTAATTTGAATAATACTATTAATGATGATGATTATGATGATATTATTAATTTTGCATTAGATTTGGGTATAAAAAATGCCTTCATTCAAGAAGGCAAAACATGTTTAGATTCTTTTATACCAGAATTTGATAATACTGGAGTATAGTTTATATTTCTAAACTATCTCTTTTTTTATTTAATATATTTACTATTATAAGTGCTATTAATGCTAAAATCATTCCTAACATATCTTTAGTTATTAAATAATAAATTGCTCCTACTATAACCATTAAGGATGATAGTATAATTATTATTCTTAATATTTTTCTAGATTTTCTATTTTTTATTTTTTCATCATTTGTTAGTTTTGTCATATAATAAACTCCTTTAGAATAATAATATGAATAATTAAGAAAAGGTATATTACTAAGAATTTTTTCTTTTTTGTCTTATGTCTAAATATATTCATTCCTAATATACTTCCTAACGATCCACCAATTATAGAGATAAAGAATAAAGTTTTTTCACTTATTCTTCTTTTATTTTTAATAGCTAAATATTTATCTATTCCAAATATAATGAAAGAGACAAAATTAACTATAGCAATATATATAATTATTTTATTCATCTATTACTTTAATAACATTTTCATCTTCTTCAGATCTTCTTCTTCTTTTCTTTTTTGGTTCATCTACTACTATATTAATTACATCTTTAAAGTTTTTTCTTAATAGTGAATAGTTAACTACATCTACAATAGAATAAATCATTATAAATACTCCAATAATTTGTGTTAGTGCTACTGCACCTCTAAATGGATTTAATACAAATACTGCACCACATAATAATGTTACTCCTGCTAATACAAATGTTGGTAACCATTTTTCTTTATTATAGTTTTTTAATTCTAATGAATATTGGATTTTAGTAATACTATTAACTATAAAATATATTCCTATTATGAATGGTAATACTGAAGCAACTGCTTCTCCTTTTAATATTAGTATTATTCCTATTACAAAAAGAATAACTCCTTTAGTTAAATCTAATTTTAAAAATCCTTGATTTTCTTTATTACTTAAATATTTACTAATTGAAGAGAATCCTCCTAATAAAAAGAATATTCCTATTACAGTAGATACTAATGAAATAGTTGTTTCTGGTTTTAACACTAGGAATAATCCTAATATAAAGAATACAACTGATGATGTAATTGATATTCCAAAAGCTTTTCCAAATGATTTATTCATGTTATCAACTCCTTTAATAATTATAATATAATTTAATTTTAATGTAAAAGATTATTTCAATAGTTCTTTAAAACTAGTTGGTACTTTTGATGTAAATGATAATTTTTCTTTAGTAATTGGATCTATAATTACTAGTTCATTAGAATGTAAATATAATCTTTTATGTTTTTCATTTATTTGACCATATTTTTTATCACCTACAATTTTATGATTAATATCATTAAATTGTACTCTTATTTGGTTTTTTCTTCCTGTTTCAATAATAATATCTACTAAGCTATATTTCTTTGTTTCTTTATTTACTTTGTAATTAGTAATAGCAACTTTACCTTCTTTTTTATTTTTAGTACTATAAACCATATTGCTATTTTGATTTTCTATTAAGTAAGAAATTAATTTATCTTGTTTCTTTTCTAGTATTCCTTCTACTATTGCTACATAACTTCTTTTTTTAACACAATTGTTCCAATCTTCTTGTAATTGGAATTTTAATTTTTCATTTTTTACAAATAATACTATTCCAGATGTATCTTTGTCTAGTCTATGTACAATAAAAATATTATTATTTTTATTATTACTTTTTACATATTGTCTTGCTATATGATATAGAGTTTTATCTTTTTCTCTATCTGTTGCAATTGTTAGTAAACCTGATTTTTTTTCTAATACTAAATAATTATCATCTTCATATATTATAGGTACTGGACATGGTGCTTTTTTACCATCATTGTTTAATACTATTTTGTCATTTTCTTTTAATTTATAATCAAATTGTTTTATTACTCTTCCATTTACTAATATATTATTATATTTTAATAAAGCTTTTAATTTATTACGTGACATATTTAAATTATTTAATAAATAATTTAATAGTTCATCAGGTTGTTTTACTTTTAATTCTGTTTTTTTCATATTATCCCCTCTTTTGCTATATGTATTATATCACTTTTTTTAGATTAAAAAAAGAAAACATTAGTTTTCTTTATTGTTTGATTCTACAATAGTTGGAATTAATCCATTATTATCTGTCATTGAATCAATATCTATTGGTTTATATACGACCGGTTCTTTCTTATTTGTTTCAATAGTTGGAATGAAATCATTTATTGGTGTTGGAGATGGTGTTGATTGTATAGTTGTTTGAGTTTTTTCAATATTACTCATATTCATTGTAACTATATCATTTACTTGGTCTTGTACTAATTTATTTTGTGTTTCATTAATAATAGGTGCATTAAAACTAGGTGTTGGTTCTGTTTCAACTACAGGAGCAGTAAATGAAATAGATGATTCATTATTTTCTATAATAGGTGCTGTAAATGGTGCTGGTTTATCTATGTTTTCTATTACTGGTGCTACAAATTCATTAGCTGGTTCAATATTAACTTTTGGTTGTTCAAACTTTGTTGGTATTTTTTCTTCTACATTTATTGGGGCTGGTATTTCGAAAGAATATTGTTCTTTAGCATCAAATTCTTTTGATTTTAAAAGTTCATCTTCAGGTATATTTTGAAGTGCTTTAGCAAAAATATTTGAAGTTTCTGCTACTTCTTTTGGTTCTTCTTTTTTAATACTTGCCATAAAATTTGTTTCAAGTGATTGTAATGCTGGATTCTCTTTTATTGGATCTACTTTTATTATTGATTCATTATTTAATTCATCATCCCTTATTGGTGCCATAAAAGTATCTAATGAGTTATCAACTTTTTGTATTGGTTCTTCTGCTGGTTGATTATTATTATCTACTTCTACTCCATTAACTATTTTTACATAATGATCATTTACATCTATTAATGCTTTTATTTTCTCTTCTTTTTGTTTTTGTTCTGGAGTTATTTTTTTAATTTCTTCTTCTGGATTTATTATTCCTTTTTCAATATTCTTTTTATTTTTTCTTCCTATTGATATTATTATTAAATAAAATAATAATCCGAACCCAATAAAGCATCCACTTAATATTGGTTTATATTTAAACCATACTATTGAAAGAACAAATGCTGATGTTCCTATTCCTAGTAATAATCCAATAAAACCTGATGCATATCCTGCCATTGTTCCAAAGACTGGAATATTTATAGTTGATTTAGATATTGGATTAAATAGTATTCCAAATCCAAATATACATACTACTATTCCTACTATTCTTAAAATCCATTTAACATTGGTATTGCTATCTTGTATTTCAGTTATTAGTTGGTTACCTGTTAGTTTACCTTCGATTAGTTTTGAAATTGGTTTTCCAGTTGCAAATTTATATGTGTTTAAAGTTGATCCTGTTTGTTTTGCTATAATACTTACCTCTTCAGAAGAATTATATTTATAACTTATTCTTATATCTCCTATTTCAGGTTCATCTATATTTTTTGTATTAGTAATATAATTATCTTTTATACTATACCCGTTTGGTAATTTTGCATTATTATCAATAGCATAATTCTTGTTAGTTGGAAATTGATTTATTAAATCTTGATTTAAAATGAATGCTCCAACTCTTACATTTTCTGCTAAGAATATTTTATTTTCATATGGCATTGAATCTGGATTATTATGTCCTTCTTCGTATCCTACTGAAGAGTATACTTCATTTTTCCACATTTTTTTATATTCAAATACGTCTTCTTTATGTACTCTACCAGTTTTTTCTTTTACCCATTGGTACATTTCTACAATTTTTTCTAATTTTGCAGTTTTTTGATTAATATTAAAATCTGGATCATTAATATTTTCTGTTTCTACAGTTACATTACCTGTAAATGATACTAACTTTCCTTCATTTGATGGATCAATTGGACTACTATTAACATTCACTACATTTTTTCTAGCATCCAAAATCATGTTGGAACTTTCGATGTTTTCGTTTTCATTCCACCATAATATTGTCATTGATCCTATTATTATAAGAATCCCAAATATTAACCCACTTAATATTCCTTTTTTATTCATACTGCAATCTCCCTATTATGTTCATTTTATCATAATTACAATTTTTTTCAATAAAAAAACTATATTATTATATAGTTTTATTCTTATAAATATTTACTGGCTTCCTTAATGCTTAAATTACTCATTTGATTTTTATATTTGTTAATAAAAGTTCTTACCCATTCTGGATTAATTTTTGAGTAATCTCTTAAACTCCAGCCGATTGCTTTATTAATGAAAAACTCAGTTGTATTAAAATTATTTACTATTATTTTTTCTAATAATTCAGTATTTGTTTTTTCTTTTCTATTTTGTTGATGATCAATTGAAAGTCTTCTATACCACATATTATCATGTGTTGACCATTTTATCATTAAGTTATCTATTCTTTTATCTGTGTATGATATTCCACCTATTATCTTATCAAGTTTATCTATAGAGTCCCACCATTGATGTACTTTTACATATTTTTCTAATTTTTCAATATCTTCATATACTAGATATTTTGAAAGAGCTTCTAAACAATCTAGAACAAAATAGTGCATTTCTCTATGTTCATCTTTATAACAAGCATTTAAAAAGTCCCAATCAATTTGTTTATTAGCTTTTTCTTTTTTAATAAAATCTTTTTGTAATTCTTTTCTTGTTTTTGCATCTATTCCATAAAATGGAAAATTATCTTTCATATAGTTTGCCATAGGTATAGCATTTTCTTTATTTTGATTGGTTTCAAATACTTTTTTTAATTCTAAATATTTATCCATGTTATTTATTTCCTTTACTCATTCGATTATCATCTTTAAATTTTGATTTTCTTGGATCTCCTTCTGCTCTTTTCATTTCAAGGGTATTTATATTTATAATTGTACTCCAAATTGTTTCAAAGTTCATCTCTTTTTTATATTGACAGATAAAACCATGTTTTCCTTTTAATAAGTCTTCTATATATAGTTTTAAATCTTCTTTATTATATTTTTTGAAAGATTCTATTACAGTATTATATCTTTCAGTTGAATTATAAGTATCCTCATCATGTGATTCATATTTTTTTAATTTATTTGAAGTAAAACTATTAACTGTACATATTACTTCTATACCATTATCTAATTTAATTGGTTTTCTAATATTTATTTCATTTGGTGTACATTCTACTACTACCATATCTCCTTGTTTATCTGCTAATAATATGTTCATATTAGATGCTATTGGTATTTCTTTTAACATATTAATTGCTTCTTTAGTATTATTTGCTTTTTCTAGTAAATACCTTACTACAAATACAGAATTAAATCCTGGTTTTATATCTTTTAATTTAGTTAATACAAATGTCATTGCTACTACTAAACCTTTTTCATTAACACCTTCTTCACCATTTATAAAGGATGATGTTGTTATATTAAATTTATTACCAGGTATTGGATTATATATTTCACTTTTGCTTCCATCTTTTAAGTATGGTGGTAAATCATTATTTCTTCCATAATATATTTCTTTATCTTTTTTTATTGCAAAAGCAGTACATCCTCTTATTTCTACTGGATGATTATTTTCTATATTATACATACAACAGCCCATGGCTAACATCCATGACATAAAAGTACTATAATCATTTCCAATAGTATCAGTTATTCCCTTTACTTCGCTACATACTTCAGGAAAATATTTATTTAATATTTTTTCACTTTCTAAACCACGTTTCATTTGAAATTCATCTAAATTAAGTGGAAATATTATATTACATTTTTTAAATATTTTTCCTCTTTTTACTCCCATTTCATAATGAGTCCCTTTTAATCTTAAATGGTACATTTTAACCACCTCAATGTCATACTAACAAAATAAAAATTTAATGTCAATCAATAAAAAAATAGATTATATCTATTTAATTATTTTCTCATAATTTTCTTTTAAAATTTTTGTTGTATATATTTTTTCTTTATCAGATTCACGTACTATATTCCATAATTTAGATGCTACATTCAATTTATTTTTTATTGTTTTAGTTTCTGGGTCATTACAAAAATCTTTTAAGAATTTATTCCATTCACATGCAGAATTATCATTTACAGCATATATTAGTTTTCCATAATATACATCTAGCATATCTTGTAATGTAAAACTACTATCTTTGTCTTGTTTAACTTTCTTTGCTGTTGCAACCATATCAGTATTAAATTTGAAATTTTTTACTTTAGTTTGTTCACTAAAAAAATCTCTAAATCTTTGATTAAAAGAAAAACCACATTCTATTAATTTAGTGTCTAAAGTTAATTCAATTACTTTGTTCTTTTCTTTTTTTATTTCTTTTTTCTTAATTATATTTCCATTAAAATATTCTTTAATATAATTATTTAATTCTAATTTTGTTCCATTATATTCAATATTTAAACTTTTACATATTTGTTTTAATTCTTCTCTATACCAGTAATATTTTTTAAACTCTTCATAATTTTTTATTTCATTAAAATTAGGTCTATTAATCATATTACTCACCTAATTCATATACAAATTTTAACTTCTTAATTGTATCTTCTTCTATTATTATGTTTGCTAATGCGATAGATTGCTCATACATAGTAATTTGTTCTTTATAATGAGCATCTACTCCATATAATACTTTTACATCATATTCGGATGCAATCTTCCAAAATTCTTTACATGGATATTTTACTTTTCTTGTTTGCTTTGTTAAATATAATACTGGTTCAGTTAAGTTTATTTCTAAAGGTATATTATATTTTTCTGCTGCTTCACATATTATTCTTGTTGCTTTTTCTTCTGCTTTTCCAAATGAATCTCTACTTAACATAAATATATCTGGGTGTGCTATTATGTTAGGAATATTTAATTCCATAGCTTTCTTTATATAATTTGCATATGTAATCAAATCATTATCTGAGAACTCTTGCCATCTAAATATTTTAATATCTTTATTATTTTTATCATAAATAAAATGTTGTCCTAATATGATTATATCTACCATTTCTTTTAACTCTTGTATATTTTCTTCTTGACCTGGAAGATATTCTATTTCAAATCCTGATTTAATTATTATTTTATCTTTATATTTTTCTTGTAATTCTTTAATACTATTTAAATAACCTTTTATTTCATCATAGTCCATTCTCATTGTTTTTCTTGTATCTATTATTTCTTTTTCTGGATTATGATCTGTAAATGCTATTAAATTAAATTTCTTTTTTATAAATTCTTTTACATAATCTTCATCAGTCATATTATTGTCTGCATGACCACATCTATAAGTATGTGTATGATAATTAAAATTTTGCATGTTATTCACCTACTTTATATTATTTAGTTATTTTCCTTAAAAGTTTTTTTACTGTTGCTACTGGTTTAGTGTATGTCTTATCATCAAACATGTCTGATAATTGGTCTGATATTATTTTTTCATTTTCTTTTGAATCTAATCCTACTTCCATTATGATTCCATCATTAATCATAACTTTTTTACCTTTTTCTATTTCCATAAAAATAGAGTTTTCACCTGCTCCAAACATTACTAAATGTCCTTTTCTATTTTTATTTTTTTTCTTATTACTCTCATGATACTTTCTTATTAATTCTTGTTGTTCATCAAAATCTAACTTTTCATATTCTGAATATGTTAGTCCTATTGTAGATAATAATGTACTATTAATACTATCTAATGTTTTTTGTTGTAATTTCATCATAATCGCCTCACTTCTGATATTATTATACCATGTTAATTAAAAAAACTGATAGCATTATCAGTTTAATTTATATTTATTTTTTTCTTTTATTTAGTATAGATACTGTTTCCACATGATATGTATTAGGGAACATATCTATTGGAGTTATTTCTACTAACTCATATTTTTTATCCAATATCTTAATATCTCTTGCTAATGTAACTGGATCACATGAAACATATACTATGCTTTTTGGCTCTATATCTAGTATCGCTTTTATTGTTTTGTTATCTAATCCCATTCTTGGTGGGTCTACTATTATTGAATCTATATCACTAAAAGTATCTATTTCATCTTCTACTCTTCCACGAATAAACTCAATATTTTTAACATTGTTGATTTCTTTATTATTATTAGCATTTTCTACTGCTACTGTTTCTACTTCTATACCTACTACTTGTTCAATATATGGTGTTAGCAACATACCTATTGTACCAGTACCGCAATATAAATCTAATACTTTTGAATATTTTTTTTCTTTATAAAAATTTAATATTATTTTATATAACATTAACATCATTTCATAATTTACTTGAAAGAAAGATCTAGGCGATAATTGAAAATTCATTTCAAATATTTTTTCTGTAATATAACCTTTTCCTAGAGTTATTTTGTTGTTTACAAATATTGTAGTCACTCCTAATTCTTCTAACATGTTAGTAAAATCTTTTTTTAATTTTCCTTCTACTACTACCATTATTTCATTAGTATTAGTAATTCTAATCATTAAGTTTTCTACTTTTTCTTTTTTATTTTCTTCACAGTACTCTTTTATTTTTTCTATAATAGTATTAATCATTGGATCTACTATTGCACATGATTCGATTGGTACTATATCATTTGTTTTTTCTTTATAAAAACCAAACTTATTATTTTCTGCATGTAATTTTGCTTTATTACGATAATTAAGATTATCACCACTTACTATTTTATTTAATGGTATTTTTCTCATATCAGCAAACTTATTAAATATTTCTCTTATTTTATTTTCTTTATATTGTAATTGTCCTTCTTTTGATTGATGCATAATACTACATCCACCACATTTATTATAGTAAGGGCATACTACTTCGCATCTATCTTCTGATAAAGAAATATATTCAATTACTTTAGCTTCTGCAAATGTTTTAGAGATTTTTGTTATTTGTATTTTACACTTTTCGTTAGGTAGAGCATTCTTTACAAATACAGTCATTTCTTTTACTCTTACTACACCATTACCAAAATGATCTTGGTTTTTTATTGTTACTACATATTCATCTTTTAATTTTAATTCTTCTAACATATTATCACTCTCACATTTTATTTTATATTGTTATTTATTTTGTTATTTGATTTGAATTGTATTTATAATCTTCAAAAGTAAAATTATTATTATCTTGTTTATTAATTTCCCCATATATTATTTGAGATATATCACTATTAGTTATTGAATTATTAGAAAATCTTGTCATTTCTGTATACATAATTTTATTTAACGCATTATCTATTGTATATCCACTTGTATTTCGTATTCTTGAACTTATGTTATGAGTTTCATTTATTCTTACTCTTTCTGTTATGTAATAATCTACATCATTATTTAACCTAGTAATATCTATACTATTATCATAATAATCTAATAATTGATTTACTATTGTTTCATATAATTGGCTTTGTTTTTCAACGTCATGGCTATTATTATAATGCTCATTAATTACATATGTATCTATATTATTAATTAAAGTTGTAGCATTTTCTTCGGTACCATTTAACTTCATTAATTCCATTTTTAAGTCGTTAATATTACCATTTTGATATATATCTAAGGCTTTCTCTTTTCCTATTGTAATACTTAATAATTCTACTAATTGAACTAAATTATTGTATTGTGCTATTTTACTTTCATCTTCAGATAAGATAATTTCTATACCATCATTTATTGAAAAACCTTCAGTATTTTCTATACCTTTTTTGCTCTTTATTTCTCCCATATATTTATAATCTTTGAAATATGTTAAACTTGGTTCTTTTAATGATTCTGTTTCTTGTTCTAGAATATTTTTAATATTTTCCATCTCTTCTAATGAAGTTATATTTCTACTATTAAATACTTTTTTATATTGCTCATCAAATAAAGATCTAATATTATACATTCCTAATTCTAAATCTACTATTTTGTTTATTTCTTTTGCTTTTATATTTTCTGTTATATAATATTGGTCATCATTTTTTAATCTTTCATAATCTAATCCTTCATAGTAATATTTCATTGTTTCTTTTACTACTGTTCTTTGTAATTCACTTTGTTTAATTTCTGCAATTTTTTCACCATCATAAGCATACTTTTCAAATTGCTTATAGTATTCATCAAATAATTGTAAAAATTTTTGTGCATCTTCTTTTGTTCCATATCGTTTTGCTAGTTCATTTTCTACAACACTTACATCACCTTTTACATAGATGTCTAACATTTTTTCTTTTCCTATTATTATAGATAATAATTTTATTTCTGGTTGTATATTTTCATAGCCACCATATATTTGCTCATTTCGATCATAATGATTTTTTGGTTCTAATCCCTCAATTATTTCTTTTGTTAATATGCCAGTCATTCCTTCTACTATCATGTCTCCATAATTTTTATCTTGATGAAAACTGTAAAGATACATTGTTTTTTCATCAATTTTTTTTCCATTATTCAAAAGATGAGTAAGTTCATGGTATAAATCTTCTTTAGCTGATGATGATGATACCACTAGTTGTTGGGAAACATTTAATATGTATGCAGCTGCAGTATGAGCATCTTTTTCAATTTCTTCTGGAGTTTTTTCTATGAAATCATATTTTGATATATTATAAACAAATACACTAGTATCAATGCTGGGATACTTTTCTTTTATAATGTTATAATACTCATAAATGCTTGGTTTAAAACTATCTTCAATATTTTTGTTAGTTTCTACTGCGTATTGAATACTCATATCATCATCTATAGATGATAAAAACTTTTCATTACTCAAATATTCTATATCATAGCTTTCTATTATTTTTCTTTCATTGTATTTATCAATAGTTTTATTTATTCTATATCCTGATACTCCAGTGAGCATTAGCACATTTAGGCAAATAGCATAGTTTAATGCTCTTATTTGAGCTGCTTTAGTTTTTTTATTCATATTATCACCTATTTTAAGAATAACATATTTTTAATTACTTTACTTATATTTTACTAATATTTTACTTATATTTGACAATAATATGTATAGGTGAAATTATGATAGAAAGATTCAAAAAAGATACTGGGAATGCTAGTGATATAGTTTATAAAGAAATTGTAATTAATGATAGTAAAATTACACTTATTTATAGTGAGACACTTACTGATAGTGAAAAAATTAGTAATTTAATACTTAAAAATATTTCTACTATAATAGATAATAAAATTATTATTGTTGATTTATATTCATTCTTTTATAATTCTATACCTAATCATAATGTAGTTAGTATTAAAACTTATAAGGATTTTGTTTCTAAAATATTTAATGGATTTGTTATATTTGATTGTGACAATAAACTATTTGCAATGGAAGTAAAAGCAAGTTTAGATAGAGGTATTGAAGATGCTTCCAGTGAAATAGCACTTAAGGGTCCTAAAGATTCTTTTACTGAGAATTATAATAAGAATTTAGGGCTTATTAGAAAGAGAATTAAATCTACTAATTTATGGATAGATAATCTTACTATCGGTGTTGAAACTAATACTAAGATTGGTATTTGTTATATGAAGAGTATTGTTGAAATGAAGAATGTTAAAAAAATAAAGGATAAACTTAATAATATTAATATAGATGGGATATTAGATAGTGGTTATATAAAAGATTATATTACTGATGAAGTTAATTTATTTCCTACTGTAATGGAGACTGAAAGACCTGATTTAGTATCTATGGCATTATTAGAAGGAAAGATTATTATTATTGTTGATAATAGTCCATATGTTTTAATAATACCTGGTTTATTTATTGATTTTTTTCATACGCCAGATGATTATTATCAAAAGGGTGTTAATATTTCTTTTATTAGGATTATTAGATTTCTTTCTTTTTTATTAAGTATTTTTATTCCTGGAATATATGTTGCAGTTACTACTCTTAATAGTTCAATACTATCTAATGATTTATTACATGGTTTTGTAGAACAAAGAAGTCAGGTATTTGTCTCTCCTTTTTTAGAAGCTTTAATGATATTGATTGCTTTTGAAATATTAAGGGAAAGTGATACTAGAATGACTTCTACTGTTGGTACTGCTGTATCTATACTTGGTGGATTGGTTCTTGGAGATGCTGCTGTTAATGCAGGACTTGTCTCTCCTATTATGATTATAGTAGTTGCTATTTCTGCAATATCAGGATTAGTATTTACTTCAATAGAATTAACATCTGCTATTAGATGGTGGAGATTTATTTTCTTATTACTTGGTGCTTTTTTAGGCATATATGGTTTATTTATTGGTACTATGTTCTTAATTATTAATTTAACTAGTATTACTACTTTGGATGTTCCTTATTTATATCCATACTCTCCGCTTAGTTTAGATGATCAATTAGATGGATTAATACGTATTAATAAAAAGAAAAAGAAAAGAAATAAGTATTTAACAAAAAATATTATTAGAAGTAGATAAGGAGATTATATGAATAAGATACGTAGCAAATTACAAATAATTATTTTTAGTTATTTCATATTTAATTCAATGTTTTTCATTATTAGTAAATTATTATTAAATAATTTTTCATTACTAGAAAATTCCTTAATTATTTTTATTGGGACATTATTGGGTAGTATTATCATTTATTTATATTTATTTATTCTAAAAAAATATAAGTTTTCTTTTAATAAAATACTTTATTATATTTATAAAATAATTCTTATAATATTATCGTTATTTATTTTTAAATATGTAATAGGATTCATTAATATAAATATTAATAATTTTAATTTTTACATTATTGGAATTCCTTTATTAATACTTATTTTATTATCTGCTAAAAATGATCTTAATACATTACTTAGAACTAGTGAGATTACATTTTATATTTATATAGTGTTCTTTATTATTTTTATATTTGGAAATCATATTAATTTAAATAGTATTTCATTTACTTTTGATATTAGGACATATACTTTGATTGAAAATATTGTTATATATTCAGTCTTATCATCAATTCCTATTATATTAATTTCTAATAATATTGATAATGATAATTTTCCTTCTATTTCTATTGGATACTTTCTTAGTAATTTAATTATTTATATTTATATATTCTTTATTATTAATATATATGGGAATTATCCTATTAAATATTCTAGTTATCCAGAAGTAGATATTTTAAAGGAAATTGATTTATTTAATATACTTGATAAGGTTGATCAGATTATTTCTTTTAATTATATTGTTCCAATATTTTTCTTATTAGTTTTACTTGTTAAAAGTATTAAAAAAACTAAGTAATTATTTACTTAGTTTTATTTTTGTTAAATAATAATTGTCATCTTTATTCTTAGTTAATGTATAAGTATATCTTAACATTTGGGCATCATACTTATCTAAATTAGTTCTATTCTCTTCCGGTATTTCTGTTTTTAAATCAAAGTCTAAATATAATTTATTATTATCAAATATTAATAACTTTTGGGTAAATGTCATTTCATCTTTAGTTGTTTTTCTATCATCATATGTTATTATCTCTTTTGTTGTTTTTTTATTACATTGTAATGGTTTTGATATATATGATTTTCTTTTCTTACTATATTTAAAAGTAAAATATGTACATTCATCTCCATTTAAATCTACATTTTTATAAGTAATATTTGGCCCAAAGATTCTAGTAATTTGTTCATTTACCTCACTTGCTGGAATTTCTATTGTACCCTTATCTTTATTAACTATATGTTTATTAAAATTCATATCATTATTTTTTATTTCCATTATTGCTAAATATATTTTTACTTCATCTTTTATATCTTTTACCATATATTCATCTTGTTTATAGAAGTATCCATAATACTCATCTGGTAAATAAGGATTATTCATTTCTTTCATTACTCTTTTTATAATTGCTACACTTTCTTCTGACTTTATCTTAGTCTTTAATTCAGTAGTAGTAGATTTTATAGTAAATTGATTAGTTAATATAACTGCTGTACCTGATAGTATTAGAAATATACCAAATAATATTATTGCAATAATAAGTTCTTTTTTAACAATTAATCTCTTCATATTATACCCTCTTACTATTTATATAAATGATAACATATAAAAAAGCATATTACTATGCTTTTTCTTTTAAAATTCTTAATTTTTCTTTTTCTTCTTCTAATTTTTTTCTATCTAATTCAACAATATTAGCAGGTGCTTTATTAACATAATTTTCATTTGATAATAAACCTTCTCTTCTTTGAATAGATTTTTCTAAATTAGATATTTCATCTAATATTTTTGTTTTGTCTTCTTCACTACCTTGGAAATAATAAGTTATTTCAACATTATTAGATTTATATGATACTTCTGACATATCAGATTTTTTATCAGATATATTAGAATCATTTATCTTTAATTGAGATTTATATATATCAATAATATCATCACTAGCTTTTATATTTACTAAAGCTTCTTTAGTAATATTATTATTAGCTTTTAAATTTCTTATTGCTACTATATCTTCAATTATTTTATCTACTAATTCTTTTTCTTTTTTATAAGAATTATTATCTTCAATTGGATAAGAACTTATCATTATTGATTCAGTTTCTTTTATTGGAAGCATTCCATATATTTCTTCTGTTACATATGGCATGAATG
>CAYMEJ010000019.1:0-281 GCA_964389735.1 uncultured Muribaculaceae bacterium | reverse complement strand
TTTTATAAGAACTGATTTAGTTGTATTATTTTGATTAGATTTTGATAATTCTATATACCAATCACAGAAATCATCCCATACAAAACTATATATTTCTGCTCCTACTACATTGAATTCATATTTTTCCATATGTTTTCTTACTTTGTTTATTAATTTATTTTGTTTTGTTAAAATCCATTTATCTGCTAATGTTAAGTTTTCTAATGTATAGTCTTTTTCATTAAATCCTTCTAAATTCATTAAAACAAATCTTGATGCATTCCATAATTTATTAATAAAGT
>CAYMEJ010000018.1:0-20468 GCA_964389735.1 uncultured Muribaculaceae bacterium | reverse complement strand
TGATGAGACTTTTTCAGAGAAAGTCGCTACAAAAAAATTAGTCATCAAAAGAAATGATATGGAAAAAAGGAGATACAATGTATTATAAAGAAGGTGTAACAGACCCAGATTATTGTGTTCTAAAATTTACTTCAATAAGTGGTAGATATTATTGTAATTTAAAAACTGAAGACTTTGATATAAATTAAACAATTCATATGAATTGTTTTTTATTAACAGATCGATGTGGTTATATAAACAAAAATATAAAAATATATTATACTAAATAATACAAGGTGATAGTAAATGATTAATTTAATTAAGGAAAAATTAACAAGTAAAAAAATTAGTACAAGAATAATAACTTTATTATCTTTGTTTCTAATAATGTTTTTTATAATAGTAATATTAAGTTACTTTATCTTACCAGAAGGATACCTACTTAATAGAAACAATTTAACAAATTTTGATACATCTAATAATTTAGTATTATGTGCATTACAAATATTTTTTATAGTAGGATTATTATTAATGTTAATGGGTGCATTCATAGAAAGTAATTCAATAATAAATTTATAGGTGATATATGAAGATTTTAATAATATATAAATCAATATCAGGTATGACTAAATCATATGCTGATATAATATCAAATGAATTAAACTGCGAAACAATGGAATTAGATAAAATAAAAAATAAAGATATTAGTAATTATGATTTAATTATTTTTGGTACTAGGATACATGCCAGTAGAATAGACAAAATGAATAAATTAAGAAAATTGATGAGGCATAATAAAAATAAATATATTTTATTTGTTACAGGAGGAACACCCAATAAAGCAGAAGATGTAATAGATGGAATATGGACTAGTAATTTAACAAAAGAAGAATTAAGCACTTTACCACATTTTTATATGCAAAGTGGAATATGTTATGAAAAAATGAAAAAACCTGACTATGCATTAATGAAAATAGTAGCTAGATATTTAAAAATAAAACGAAGCAAAGATAATAATCAAAAAGGTTTTGAAAATGCAATTAGTAAATCGTACAATATTTCTTCTATCGAATATGTAAAGCCATTAATAAAATATGTTAAGGAAATAGAAAAGAGGTAAAAATATGGTACATTTAGTATATTGTGATAATAAATCAAAGGAATTAAATAAAATAATCGATGGAACAAAAACAATGGTAATAAGAGGAGCAGCAGGAAGAAAAATTCCCCATAGCAGAGTCTTTAAAGATGAAATAATTTATTTTATGGAAAAAGGGACAAAAACAATAACAGCAAAGGCTATTGTAACTAATGTAGAAAATTATATTAAATTAACAGAGGAAGAAATCACAAATATTATTGAAAAAAATAATAATAAATTAAAGTTAACTGACAAGCAAAAAGAAAGATGGCATAAAAAATGTTTATGTCTTATTAAATTTAAAAATGTAGAAACTATAACACCACTAGATTTTGACCATCAAGGTAATATGGATGATTGGTTAATTATTGATAAAATAGAAGATGTTGCAGTAGTAACAAGTATTCCATATAACTATAATAATTCAAAATTTTAGAGATTTAAGAATATCTTTTAAACAAATGTGTAGAAATAAGTAAAGTAGCTTATTTCTTTTTTTATTAAATACAAATCCGTGATATAATTATTACATAGTAGAAATGAGGGTTTATATGGATACAAATGAATTAAAAAGAGAATTAATAAAATATCAAACTGAAATAAATAGTTTATGGAGGTCACTTTGACATCGAAAACAAACTACTAAAAATAAAAGAATTAGAAAATATTATAAACAAACCAAACTTTTGGGATAATAAAGATGAAAGTGAACAAACAATAAAAGAATTAAATAATTTAAAAGAAGAAACAACGACAATAACAAAGTTAAAAGAAAAAATAGATAATGAATTAGAAATGTTAGAAATAATAGATGATGAATTAAAACAAGAAATAGAAAACGATTTAAAAGAATTACCCAATCAAATAGAAGAATTATCTATAAAATTATTATTAAATGGTCCATACGATGATAAAAATTGTATCCTAGAAGTACATTCAGGAGCAGGAGGAACAGAAGCATGTGATTGGGCTAATATGCTCTATAGAATGTATACAAGATACTTAGAAAAAAACAAATTTAAATATGAATTAGTAGATTATCAAGAAGGTGAAGAAGCAGGTATTAAAAGTGTTTCTCTATTAGTAAAAGGAGAAAATGCTTATGGATATTTAAAAGGTGAAAAAGGAGTACATAGATTAGTAAGATTATCACCATTTGATTCTAATAATAGAAGACACACTTCTTTTGCATCAATAGATGTAATACCAGAATTTGATAATAATGTAGAAGTAAATATAAATGAATCAGATTTAAGAATAGATGTATATCGTAGTAGTGGTTGTGGAGGACAAGGAGTAAATACAACAGATTCAGCAGTAAGAATAACACATATACCTACTAAAACAGTTGTAACTTGTCAAAATGAAAGAAGTCAAATTCAAAATAAAGAACAATGTATGAAGATGTTAAAAAGTAAATTATATTTACTAGAATTAGAAAAAAAAGAAAAAGAGTTATCAAATATTCAAGGTAATTATCAAAATATAGAATTCGGTTCACAAATAAGGAGCTATGTAATGCATCCATATTCTATGGTAAAAGATCATAGAACTAATACAGAAACAAGCAATGTTCAAAAAGTAATGGATGGAGATATAGAATTATTTATTAATAGTTATCTGAAAGGAGTCAAATAATGAAATTTAATTTATTTAAAAAAAGAGAAAAAATAGATGAAAATATTATTAGAAACATAAACAAAAAATTTAGGGTTCAAAGATATTTTGAAATGTTAGTAGGACTATTTTTTGTTGCAATTGCATTTAATTTATTTTTATTACCAAATAATATAGTTTCTGGAGGAGTAAGTGGTTTATCAATAATAACTAAAAATTTATTTAACTTAGAACCATCTACTTTTATAATGATTTCATCAATAGTATTATTAATAATAAGTTTAATTTTCTTAGGAAAAGAAAAAACTTTAGGATCAGTACTAGGTTCAATAATATTACCAGTATTTATTAAATTAACAGAAAATATAGGATCTTATATTGATATTGATACAAGTCAATTATTATTATCTTCAATATTTGGTGGAGTGTTATTTGGCTTAGGTGCAGGTTTAGTATTTAAAGCAGGTTTTACTAGTGGTGGAACAGATATAATTAATCAAATAATATCTAGATATGCAAAAGTAAGCATGGGAACTGCTATGTTGATGAGTGATGGTTTAATTGTAGTAGGTGGAGTATTCATATTTGGTGTAACTAAACTTATGTATGCCTTAATTATTTTATATATTATAAGCATTTTAACAGATAAAGTATTATTAGGAATATCTGATTCAAAGGCATTCTACATAATTGCAGAAAAAGATGATGAAATAAAAGAATATATATTAAAGTATTTAAATCACGGAGTAACAATATTTGAAGCAAGAGGAGGATTTACAAAAGAGAAAGAAAAAGTACTAATGTGTGTAATTCCAACTAAAGAATATTTCAAGTTAAAAGAAGGTATCCACGAAATAGATCCAACTGCATTCTTTGTAGTAACAGATGCATATGAAGTATTTGGTGGTGAATAATATGGCTAAAAATAATAAAGAAAAAAGCGATTTAATGTATGCAATAAGAAAGGAAAAATTATTTACAAGACTCTTAATATTATGCGCTGCACAATTTGTATCAGCATGTACATTTAATTTATTACAATTACCAATAAAACTAGTAACAGGAGGTACTCAAGGTATTTCAATAATAACAGAAAATCTCTTTAATATTGAACCAACATTAATAATATTAATAGTATCTGTATCCTTATTAATATTAAGCTTCTTATTTTTGGGATTTGAAAAAACATCAGCATCAATAGTTGCAACATTTATATTTCCATTTTTTGTAAGTTTAACAGAAAATATTGGTTCATATTTAACAGTAAATACTTCTGATTTATTATTAGTAGCAATATTTGTAGGTGTAGTATCAGGGTTCACCAGTGGAATAAATTATAAAATGGGTTTTAGTAATGGAGGACTCGGAATAATAAGTCAGCTATTATATAAATATTTTAAAATATCATTAACTACAAGTAGTTTATGGGTAAATGGTATAGTTGTAGTATGTGGTGGATTTTGTTTTGGATGGACAAAAGTTATGTATGCAATAATAGTGTTATATATCAGTAACATAATAGCAGATAAAGTATTAATAGGTATATCAAAAAATAAAAGTTTATATATTATGACAAGAAAAGAACAAGAAGTAAAAGAATATATTATGAATACATTACATCATGGGGTAACAGAATTCAACGTAAAAGGTGGATTTGAATTAAATAAGAAACATGCTCTTATGACAGTAATCCCTAATAATGACTATTTCAGATTAAAAGAAGGAGTCAATTTAATAGATAATGAGGCATTTTTTATTGTAACTGATTCATATCAAGTTTATGGAGGAGAATAGTTAAAAATATGCTATAATGTATAGTGAACATAGAAGGATGGTGTTAGCAAGTGGAATTTATAAGATTAAATGATGTAACAAAACAATATAGAAATGGTGTAACAGCAATTTATGATTTAAATTTAAAAATAAAAAAAGGTGATTTTGCCTTTGTAATAGGTGGTTCCGGTAGCGGTAAATCAACTTTAATAAAAATGCTATATAGAGAAGAAAAACCAACAAGAGGAGAAATAATAGTTGGTGGATTAAATGTAGCAAAATTAAGAAATAACAAAGTTTATAAGATAAGAAGAAAACTAGGAATAGTATTTCAAGATTATAGATTATTACCAAAAGCAACAGTATATGAAAATGTAGCTTTTGCACTAGAAGTAATAGGAACAAAAAAATCAGAGACTAGAATTAAAACATTAAAAGCTTTAGAATTAGTTGGATTAAAAGGAAAAGTAAGAGATTATCCTGATCAATTATCAGGAGGAGAACAACAAAGAGTTGCAATAGCAAGAGCAATAGTAAATGAACCAAAACTATTACTTTGTGATGAACCAACAGGTAATCTAGATCCAGATATGAGTTTAGAAATAGTAAAAGTACTAGAAGAAATTAATAAAACTTTAGGTACAACAATTATTATGGCAACACATGACAAAGAAATAGTAAATAAAATGAAAAAAAGAGTTATTGTTTTAAAAGAAGGACGTTTAGTAAAAGACTACGAGAAAGGAAAATATGATAATGAAGCTATTTAGAATGTTGAAAATAAGCATTAGGGATGCTTTTAGAAGTGTATTTAGAAATTTTTCCCTTTCACTTGCATCAATAACATGTATAACAATAACTTTAATAATAGTAGCAATAGCAGTAATAGCATCATTAAATGTTAATAATTTTACTAAATTAATAAAAGAAGATGTAACAATGGTAGTGTACCTAGATAGAGATACTACTACTGATCAAAAAAATACAGTTGAAAGACAAATAAAAAGTTTAAATAATATTGCAACATTAGAATTCAAATCAAAGAAACAAGTAAAAGAACAAATGCAAGAATCTAGCGAAACATTTAATAGTATAATGTCTAGTTGGTCAGAAGAAGATAATCCCTTAAAAGATACTTTCTTAATTACTGTAAAAGATATTGAAAATATTAAAAAAACATCAGAAGAAGTTAAAAAATTAGACAAAGTAAATGTAGTAGATTATGGTGAAGGAATGGTAGATAATCTAGTATCTATGTTTAGAGTTGTTAAGAAAGTTACTTTAGTAGCAGTAGTAGCACTTATAGTAGTAACAACATTCTTAATTATTAATACTATTAAGTTAACTATATATTCAAGAAAAAGAGAAATATCAATAATGAGACTCGTAGGTGCTAGTAATCTAAGTATTAAGAATCCTTTTGTAATAGAAGGAATGATTCTAGGAGTATTAGGATCAATAATTCCAATATTAGGTACAATATTTGGATATAAAGCTATATATAAACACTTTGATGGAAAATTATTTTCACCACTTATTTCTTTAATAAAACCAGAACCTTTTATATATATTGTATCAGCAATAATATTAGGTATTGGTATAGTAGTAGGTATGATTGGTAGTTATAGGGCAGTTAAGAAGTATTTAAAGGTGTAATATGAAAAGATTAAAAATAATACTAATCCCATTACTAATAATTACCTTATTAATGCCAATAACTACAGCAAAAGCAGAAACATTAGGAGATTATGAAAAACTACTAAGAAAATATAAAGATGAACAATCGAAAAACCAAACTAAAATAAATAATACAGAAGCAGCAATAAATTCTTCAAAAAACCAAATAGAAAGTATAAAAAAAGAAATATTATCTATGACTGCTGAAGTAGAAAAAATGAAACAAGAAATATCTGATTATAATGAAGAAATATCAAAAAAGAGTTTGGAAACTAAACAATTATTTGAATATTTACAAATGTCAGATGGCGAAAACACATATTTAGACTATGCATTGGGTGCAACTACAATGACAGATTTAATATTCCGCATGTCTATAGTTGAACAATTAACAGAATACAATGATGAAACAATTGATTCTTTAGAAAAATCTATAAAAGCAAACGAACAAAGACAAGTTGAACTTGCTGCAAAAGAAAAAGAAATGCAAGCAAAGCAAGTTACTTTAACAAGTAAGATATCAAATCTAACAGGAGTTAAAGCAAGTTTAAATGAAAATTCAGTTTCAGTTGCAAAACAAATAAAAATATATGATGATATAATTGCAAATTATAAAAGTCTAGGATGTAAAACAACAGATGTAATTGGAGTAGATTGTGCTAAAGGAAATAATGCTGGTGAATGGGTAAGACCAATAACTAGTGGTTATGTAACAAGTGAATTTGGATATCGTTGGGGAAGCTTACATAGAGCAGTCGATGTATCAAATAAAAATCCTTATAATACAAAAATATATCCAGTAGCAAATGGAACAATAAAAGCAAAATATAATGATTCATATGGAGCCCTAACAATTGTAATAGAACACAAAACTGTATCAGGAAAATATTACTCATCACTATATACACATATGAGTAAGTATGCTCCTAATATATATGTAGGTAAAAGTGTTTCAATAAATGATTACATTGGATATATGGGTGCAACAGGTTATGCATATGGGCCACACTTACACTTAGAAATAGCACCTTGTAGATTATATACATTATCTGATTCTAATTGTTCATCATGGAATAAGTATGTATCATATGTAAAAAGAATGTATGATAATGGTTCATTTAAAGGACCAAGAACATTAATATATTTCCCTAAATCAGGAGTAACATTTAATTCAAGAAGATAAAGATGATTAATTTCATCTTTTTTGTTTAAAAAAATCCTAAAAATATCACTATATTCATAGAATATATAGGAGGGATAAAATGTTCTCTAAATTCAATGAAGAAGCACAAAAGACTTTAATAATGTCAAAAAAAGAAATGCAAGAATTAAAACATCCATATGTAGGAAGTGAACATTTACTACTAGCAATATTAAGAGTAAAAACAGATCTAACTAAAAAATTAAATGAATTAGGAATAGAATATAAAAAAGTAAGGCAAGAATTAATAGAACTAGTAGGTATAGGCAAAGAGGAAAATAATTGGTTTTTATATACACCATTATTAAAAAGAGTAATAGAAAATTCCTCAATAATTGCAAAAGAAGAAAATACAGATGTAACACAAGAACACTTATTAATATCTATTTTAGAAGAAGGAGAAGGAGTAGCAATAAGAATTTTATCCACTCTTGGTGTGGATATTTCAGAATTATATAATTATTTTTCCACAAAAATTGTTAATAAAAATAAAAAGCAAAAAAAGAATAGCTTAGAAGAATATGGAATTAATCTTAATAAACAATCAAAAGAAAATAAAATAGATCCAGTAATAGGTAGAGAAGAAGAAACAAAAAGAATAATAGAAATACTATCTAGAAGGACAAAAAATAATCCCCTATTAATAGGAGATGCAGGAGTAGGAAAAACTGCCATAGTAGAAGAAATAGCAAACCTAATAGTAAATGGAAAAGTTCCAAATAATTTAAAAAATAGTAAAATAATATCTATATCAATTTCATCATTAGTAGCAGGAACTAAATACAGAGGAGAGTTTGAAGAAAGAATTAATAAAATATTAAAAGAATTAGAATCAGATCAAAATACTATATTATTTATAGATGAATTACACACTATCATAGGAGCAGGAGGAGCCGAAGGAGCAATAGATGCCTCTAATATAATAAAACCTGCTCTAGCAAGAGGAAAAATAAAAATAATAGGAGCTACTACTACTGAAGAATATAAACAATTTATAGAAAAAGATAAGGCTTTTGATAGAAGGTTTCAAATAATAAAAATTGATGAACCAGATGAAGAAAAAACTATAAAAATATTACAAAAACTAAAACCAATATATGAAAATTATCATAATGTCATAATAGAAGATGAAGTAATAAATAAAATAGTAAAACTTACAAACAAATATATACATAATAGAAAGCAACCAGATAAGGCTATAGACATACTAGATGAAGCATGTGTAAGAACTTCATTAAAAGAAAATAATACAAATATAAGATTACATAAATTAAAAGAAGAACTAGATCAAACAATAGCAACAAAAAACAAAAAAATAATTGCACAAGACTTTGAAGAAGCATCAATACTAAAATTTACCGAAAAGGAATTAGAAGATAAAATAAATAAATTAGAATTAAAATCCTTAAAAGCAAAAACAAAACTTGTAAAGATAAACACAATTGAGCAAATAATAAATAATAAAACTGGAGTAGAATTAAAAATAATAAATAATACAAAAGAAAACTTAAATAATCTCAAACATAAATTAAGTAAAACAATTAAGGGTCAAGAAGAAGCAATAAATGAATTAATTAATACAACGAAAAGAATACAATTAGGATTTAAAAGAAATGATAAACCAATTTCATTTTTATTTGTAGGACCAAGTGGCACTGGAAAAACATTACTAGCAAAAGAATATTCAAACTATATATATGGAGTTAATAAAATAATAAAAATAGACATGAGTGAATTTTCTGAAGCTCATTCAATTAGTAAATTAATTGGATCACCACCAGGATATATTGGATTTGATAATACAAAAACTAAGTTTGAAGAGATAAAAGAAAATCCTAATTCTATTTTACTATTAGATGAAATAGATAAAGCAAATCCTTCAATAATAAATTTATTTTTACAAATTTTAGAAGAAGGAAAAATAACAGATTCAAAAGGAAATACAATAAAATTTGATAATTATCTTATTATCATGACTTCTAATGCAGGAATAAATAATTCAAATATTGGGTTCAATAAATGTACCAATAAAGCAATTAATAATAATATAAATAACTTTTTTTCTATAGAATTCATTAATAGAATAGATAATATAATTAATTTTAATATATTAACAAAAGAAACAATAGAAAAAATAGTAAAAGAAAAACTACAAGAAGCAAAGAAAATATTTAAAGAAAAAGGAATAATAATAAACATTAAACCAGAAGTAGTAAATGAAATAATAAACGAATCCAATTATGAAAAATATGGAGCACGTAAAATAGAAAAAATAATCGATAATAAAATAAACATGATAGCAATAGAAGCTTTAATAGATGGAAAGAAAAAACTATCAATTAAAACCATTAATTAACAATTATGTGTTATAATACTAGCAGGTGATAAAAATGAAATTATATAATACATTAACAAAACAAGTAGAAGTATTTACTCCTAATGAAGAAGGCATGGTTTCAATGTATACATGTGGACCAACTGTTTATCATTATGCTCATATTGGTAATCTTCGTACATATATTTTTGAAGATATATTAGAAAAAGGACTAAATTATTTAGGATATGATGTTAAAAGAGTAATGAATATAACTGATGTAGGGCATTTAACTAGTGATGGAGATACTGGTGAAGATAAAATGGAAAAAGGTGCATTAAGAGAAGGAAAAACAGTCTATGAAATAGCACAATTCTATACTGATGCATTCTTTAATGACACAGAAAAACTAAATATTAAAAAACCAAGTATCATTGAACCTGCTAGTCATCACATAGATACATATATTAAGATGATATCTAAGATGTTAGAAGATGGATATGCATATATTTCTAATGGAAATGTATACTTTGATGTTAGTAAAGCAAAAGATTATTATAGATTATCTGGTAAAAACCCAGATGATTTAATGGTAGGTGTTCGTGATACAGTAGATGAAGATACATCAAAGAAACATCCATATGATTTTGGATTATGGTTCTGCGATAGTAAATTTGGTAATCAAGATATGCGTTGGGAATCACCTTGGGGAGTAGGATACCCAGGTTGGCATATTGAATGTAGTGGAATAAGTAGTAAATATTTAGGAGAACATTTAGATATCCATTGTGGTGGAGTTGATAATATATTCCCACATCATACGAATGAAATAGCACAATCAGAAGCATATTTTGGTCATAAATGGTGTAATTATTGGGTACATGGAGAACATTTAAATGATCAAACAGGTAAAATGAGTAAATCTAAAGGAGACTTTTTAACAGTTTCATTACTAGAAGAAAAAGGATATAATCCACTTAGCTATCGTTATTTTTGCTTAGGTAGTCATTATAGAAAAGTTTTAGTATTCTCATATGAAGCCTTAGATCAAGCAGAAACAGCATATAAAAAATTGAAAGCAAAAATTAAACAATTAGATAGAACACCAGACTTAAAAGAAGGTAAAATTGATTTCTATCAAAATAAATTTAAGGAAGCAATAGAAAATGATCTAAATACTTCTTCAATGTTGACATTAGTATACGACGTATTAAAAGATGAAGAATTAACAGATTTTACTAAATTATATTTAATTGAAGATTTTGATAAAGTCTTATCATTATCATTAACTAAGGAAGAAGAAGCAATAGATGAAAAATTAGAAAAGTATATATTAGAAAGAATAGAAGCAAGAAAAGAAGCTAAAATGAATAAAGATTATGCTCTATCTGATAAAATAAGAGATGAATTATTAGAAAAAAACATAAAATTAATAGACACAAGAGAAGGTACAACTTATGAACTCATATAAGGAGGTAAAAAATGTATTATACATATGATGCAATAGGATATGGTTTAATAATAATAAGTTTAATATTAACTGTAACCGCAGAAATATTTGTCAAAGCAAAATATTCAAAGTATAGAAAAGTAGAAAACAAATCAGGATTAACAGGTGTTGAAGTAGCAAGAAAAATACTAGATGCAAATGGTTTAAAAGATATATACGTAACAGAAACAAAAGGAGTATTAACAGACCACTATGATCCTAATAGAAAAGTAGTGAGATTATCTCCAGAAATATTTGATGGAACTACAATAGCAAGTGCATCAATTGCAGCACACGAAGTAGGACATGCAATTCAACACAAAGAAGGTTATTTCTTAATTAAACTTAGAGGATTAATTTTCCCAATAGTAGGATTTGCATCTAAGTTTGGATATATTGCAATAGTGATAGGATTTCTAACAGGAATCATGAATATTGTTTGGGCAGGTATAGGATTAGAAATAGTAATATTATTATTTCAACTTATAACTTTACCAGTAGAATTTGATGCTTCAAAAAGAGCAATAGTATTATTAGAAAAAGAACAAATATTAGAAAAAAAGGAAATATCAGGAACAAAGCAAATGTTAAAAGCAGCAGCATGGACTTATATAGCAGGTGTTGCAGCAACAGTATTAGAAATATTAAGATTAGTATTAATAATTACTGGAAGAGATGATTAATAAAAAAACTACCATTTGGTAGTTTTTACATTTTTATACGATATACTTTAACTTTTTCAACCCCATCAATAAAATACACGGAGTTATCTTTTGGTACTTCCCCATCATAACATAATTCAGCATCATTATTTAATGCAACTTTTTGGGAAGCATAATTATCAGGCAAAGTAGAAATGTATAGATTTCTATCACCATCAAATTCATTATCTTTAGAGACATTTACTAAAAGACCTACTGCTCTAGTAGCATAATTATTATTTCTATAATCTTTATTAATATGATAACTAACATTACCACTATAAGTAAAACCACTCTTACATAAATAATCTAAATCAATTCTACCAACTTTTTCCCTAGTAGAATTTAATATTACATCAAAAGAAACATCTTTACATTTATTTATATCTTCTTGTAAAAATTTATTTCTCCATGAAAGAGATAAAACATCATCACGAATAACAGGAAAATATGAATTATCATTTATTAAATTTAATGATTGATAAATTAAATCAAAATCCTGCATAAAATTTCTAAAATCTTGAATATCAGAAAGCTTACTAGTATTTTTTAAAATATCTTTTGCAATAGAAAAAGCTTCAACCTTCGGTAAAAAAAGAATACTATCATTATCATTAGATTTAGTATACGTTTTTACTGATATAGTACTTTTATTGCTATGAATTAATTGATGAATATGAAAATCATTAGTACCATGATCTATTAATAGACAATTTTCATATATCTTATCATCAATATATTTAAACTCTAATATCTTAATTCTATTAGAATCCTTTGAAAACGCAACATGATAATCATCATCATCATAAATTAAAACGCATTGTTCAGTAGCGTTAGCTTCCATAACATTAGGATCATCATAAAGAATTACATTAAACATAATATCAAAATTTGGATCATATTCATCTAATTCCTTTATATTTCTCATACATTCAATAAAGTTAATATCTTCATTAATATCTAATTTTGTTACATTGCCTTCAGTCTTTAAATTAATATCATTACTTTTATTAATATCTATATCAACAGCATAACAATAATCATCTGCCTGTTTATTTAAAAATGTATTTAATTTTTCTCTAATACGACTTATCACATAACCACCTCAATAATGGCACATATTATATCATATTTTTATAAAAAAGTAAATCAATCCATATATTTTATTTTTTCAATATATATGTTATACTTGCCCCAAGGTGATAACATGAATGCATTAGAAATAAATGTCCTAGTACTAGCATACTTAGGAGACACAATATATGAAAACTATGTAAGAAGATTTTTAATAAAAAAAGGAATAAGTAATGTTAATGACTTACAAACTGAATCAGTTAATTATGTAAGTGCAAAAAGTCAAGCTAAATACTTATTAGAACTAATGGATAAGAATTTCTTTACTGAAGAAGAACTATCAGTAATGAGAAGAGCAAGAAATTATAAAAGTTCTTCACATCCAAAAAATTGCGATATTATTACATATAAATATGCAACAGGATTAGAAGCAATAATAGGATACTTATCTTTAACAAATAAAGATGAAAGAATAAAAGAAATAATGGAAAGAATATTAGGTGATTAATATGTTAGTATATGGGAAAAATGTAGCAGAAGAATATTTAAAAAATAATGAAAAAATCAAAAAAATAATAATTCAAGATGATTTTAATGACAATTATTTAAAAGAACTAATTGGAAATAGTAAAATTAATGTTGTAACAAGAACTAAAAACGAATTAGATCAACTTGTAAATGGATTACATCAAGGTATAATACTTGATGTAGGTGAATTTGAATACCAATCACTAGATGATATAGATACTAATAATGAAGAATGTTTCTTAATATTATTAGATCATCTAGAAGATCCTCATAATTTAGGAGCAATAATCAGAACAGCAGAAGCTGCAGGAGTAGATGGTATAGTTATACCAAAAGATAGAAGTGTATCAGTTAATTCTACAGTTATTAAAACATCAACAGGAGCAATTCTTAATACTAATTTAATAATGGTAACAAATTTGAATACTGCTATTAAAGAATTAAAAGAAAAAGGATTCTGGATAGTAGGAACTGATATGGAAAATGCAGATGATTATAAAAAACTAAACTATAAAGGCAAAATAGCACTAGTAATAGGAAATGAAGGTGCTGGTATTTCTAGATTAGTAAAAGAATCTTGTGATTTTATGGCAAAGATACCTATGTATGGAAAAGTAAATAGTTTAAATGCTTCAGTAGCATCAGGTATTATGATATATGAGGTAATTAGACAAAAACGAGGGTAGGTTTTTAAGTTGAATTACAAAAATATAAATGATAATGAAATTTTATATATGATTAACGAAGAAGACGAATATGCAAATAAAATAATGTATGAAAAATATAAACCAATAATAATATCTATAGCTAGACGTTTTGAAAAGTCTAGTAATAAATTAGGATTAGAATTAGAAGATTTAATTCAAGAAGGAATGTATGGATTATTCTTAGCAATAAAAACATATAAGAAAACAGAAATAAAATTCTATACATATGCATGTGTCTGTATAAAAGGAAATATATATAATTTAATTAGATCAGCAAGAGCAAAGAAAAATGAAATATTAAATACATCTGTTTCTTATAATGAAACTCTTAAAGATTCTCAATTAGAATTAGCAGAAGTAATTAAGAATCCAGATGAATTAACAATAATAGATAATTTAATAAAAAAAGATGAAATAGATAAAATAAAAAAAGCTATACTAAATTTATCAAACAAAGATTCCTTAGTAATGGAATTAAAAATAAATGGTTTTAATAATAATGATATTGCAATCTTATTAGAAGAGACAAAAAGAACAATAGATAATAGAATATATAGATCAAAATTTAAAATAAAAGAGTATATATTAAATGATTGAAATATCTAAAATTTAATATTATAATTAGAATAGGTGATAATATGGACGGTATGGTAACACTTCAAAAGTGGTCAGAGTTTAATAAAAGTAATGAAAAAAGAAAAAACGTTATGGAAAACATAAGTAAAAAACTTAGACTTTTACATGATAATTCAAGATGCTTATATGGATTTAATCCAAATGAAATTCAAATTGATGAAGATAATACTGACATATATTTTAGCGATAATACAATCCTAATCACTAATGAAGAAGAATATAAAGATAAAAATATAAAAGACTTTACAAGATATTTCATTGGTTCATATTTAGAATATGATACATCAAATGGATTAATGGATATAGATGTTTTAAAAAATAACTTTAATAGTTATTCATATATATTTGAAGAAACAGAAAAAGAATATTTTAGACAAGTATTACTAGAAAATAAAAACATCTATTATGATGAATATATAAATGGTAAAGAAACAAGTAATAGTAAAACTGATAATAAATCATTAGCACTTTCTTCAGGAAAATCATATGGATTAATAGGAGATAGTGAAGGTAATGCAGATTATATTGTATTAATAATACTAACATCAATCATAACTTTGATAGGATCATTATCAATAATTTACTATATGTTTATGTAAATTGTTGACTTAAACACTTATTTGTGCTATTTTATAAGTGACACAGAAAAGTGTTTTTATTTTGAAAAAAAATCAAGGATGGGTGAAAGAAAATGGCAAGGTTCGAAAAAGCTAAACATGATGTTGTAGATGTTAATGAAGAAATAGAAAAATTAACATCAGGAAAGAAAAAAACAACAAAAGAAAAATCAGCAACAAAGAAAGATACAAAAGAAAAAGATAAAAAGAAAGAATCAAAAACTACTAAAGGAAAAGATAAGAAAGATAAAAAAGAAAAGAAACAAAAAACACATTTCTTTAAAGAAGTACATAAAGAAATGTCAAAAGTAAAATGGCCATCAAAAAAAGATATGATTAAATATTCAACAGCAACAATAATATTTATTATATTCTTTGGTGCATTCTTTTTTGCAATAGATTTCTTAGTAGCAATGATAAAGGCGTGGGTGTAGTATTATGGATAAACAATGGTATGTAGTTAACACTTATTCAGGACATGAAAATAAGGTTAAAGAAAAATTAGAAATGCGTTCAGAATCAATGGATATGCAAGATTATATATTCAGAGTAATAGTACCTGAACAAAAAGAAATAGAAGTAAAAGATGGAGTACAAAAAGAAAAAATTAAAAAAATGTTTCCAGGTTATATTCTAGTAGAAATGGTAATGAGCGATGAAGCTTGGTATGTTGTAAGAAATACACCAGGTGTAACAGGATTTATCGGATCAAGTGGTAAAGGAGCAAAACCAACACCATTACAACCATATGAAGTAGATAACATATTAAATAATATGGGAATTAGTAGATTAGATGTTGATAAAGAACTTGAAGTAGGAGCAAAAGTAAAAATTAATTCAGGACCATTTGCAGGAATGTATGGTAATATTGATAGTTTAGATTTACCAAATCAAAAGATTGTTTTAAATGTAGATTTATTTGGACAAGAAACATCAGTAGAAGTAAACTTATCAGAAATAGAAGTGGCATAAATGAAAGAAAACATGTTAAAAACAAATGTAACAGAAGACGAATATGCAGAAATAAAAAATTATGCTTACAACACATATTTAATGTTTAAAATGTTTGATGAAGAACATGTGAAACAATTAATTGGTGAAAATAATCCATATGTTAATGATAGAGAAAAAAATATGATATATATAAATACACTATTAATACCAAATGATGTAGAATTCATTAATGACATGGATATTTTGAAAAAAGAAGAATTAAAAGAAAAGTATGAAGTTGGAGATATTACAATATATCAAAAAATGTTAGAACATCATGCATTTGAATATAATGTATTATTAAATGAAGGAAAAATAGCATTTGATAAAAAGAAAATAACTATATTAAAATTTCCAGATCAAAATAAAAACATAAATAGTGAACCAAAAGAAATAAACTTAGACATAGAAGAATCAATTTGGCCTAATTTAGAATTATTTAAAGAAGAAGGACCAAGAAGATAAAATAAAACTTGATTTTTTGAATAATTAATGATAACATGTTAAGTGCTATATTTGTTATATAGATAGCATTTAGTGGGAAGCGCGGAATCTTCAAGCTATTTGAACCACTCGCGAAAACGAAATAATAAAATTTATAGGAGGTGTTTTTCGTGGCAAAAGAAGTTGTAAAAAAGATTAAATTACAAGTTGAAGCCGGTAAAGCTACACCTGCTCCACCAGTTGGAACAGTTTTAGGACCTGCAGGAATCAACTTACAAGAATTCTGTACAAAATATAATGAAGCAACAAGAGAAAAAATGGGTGACATTTTACCAGTTGAAATTTCAGTATATGATGATAGAAGTTTTGATTTTGTAATTAAAACTCCACCAGCTGCATTCTTAATTAAGAAAGCTGCTAAAGTTCAAAAAGGATCTACAAAAGGTGCTAATGAACCAGTTGGAAGTATTACAAATGCACAATTAAAAGAAATTGCAGAAACAAAATTACCAGATTTAAATGCTTACACTGTAGAAGAAGCAATGAAAATAGTTGCTGGAACTGCTCGTAACATGGGAATCGAAATAAAAGATTAATAATAAAATATACATATAGGTTATTACCTATGTGGGAGGAAAATCCGCTATACCACATAAGGAGGAATTTAAAGTGAAACAAAGAGGAAAAAAATATGTTGAAGCTGCTTCAAAAGTAGATAGAACTAAAACATATACTAAAGAAGAAGCTGTTAAACTAGTAAAAGAAACATCAACAAGCAAATTTGATGCTTCAGTAGAATTAGCTATTCGTCTTAATCTTGATACTAAAAAAGCTGATCAACAATTAAGAGGAGCTATAGTATTACCTCATGGAACAGGAAAAACTAAAAGAGTTTTAGTAATTGCTAAAGGAGATAATGCTAAAAAAGCAACAGAAGCAGGAGCAGACTATGTTGGTGACATGGATATGCTTAATAAAATTGAAAAAGAAAATTGGTTTGAATTTGATGTTATGATTGCAACACCTGATATGATGCCATTACTTGGTAAATTAGGTAAAGTTTTAGGACCAAAAGGATTAATGCCTAACCCTAAAACAGGAACTGTTACTACAGATGTAGAAAAAGCAGTTAATGAAGTAAAAGCTGGACGTGTAGAATACAGAACAGATAGTTTTGGAAACGTTCATGGAATAATTGGTAAAGCATCATTTACTGAAGAACAATTATCAGAAAACTTAGATGCATTTATCGGTACAATCATTAAAGTAAAACCAACAACAGCTAAAGGTGAATATATTAAGAATATTAGTATTTCAACAACAATGGGTCCTGGAATCAAAATAATTACAAATTCTTTTGACAAATAGGATCATATAGATTATAATAGTGTTAATTTATTGGTGCCATAGACAGTAGGTAAAAACGTAAATCCTACCGAGGACTTAAAAGAGTTAAATAAGTTCCTTGGATTTCCACGGAACTTTTTATATGGCATCCCTAAATAAAATATAATAGGAGGTGTTTTAATGGCAAACGCAAAAATCTTAGCAGAAAAACAAAATGTTATTGATGAAATTAAAACAACAGTTGAAGGTGCTACAACAATAGTATTATTCGACTATCGTGGTTTAACAGATAATGAATCAAAAGCATTAAGAATCAAACTTAGAGAAAATGATGCAGATTATAAAGTATATAAAAATACTTTAATGAACAGAGCATTATCAGATCTTAAAATTGATCTTTCAGCTAACTTAGAAGGTCCAAGTGCTTTAGCATATGGAACTGACGCAATTGCACCAATCAAAGTCTTAACAGATTTTGCTAAAGAACATCCTGCATTAGTATTAAAAGTAGGGATTGTAGATGGAGAATTATCTGATACAGCTGCATTAGCAGAATTATCAAAACTTCCATCAAGAGAAGGACTACTTACTATGCTTGCTGGTGGTATGATTGGTATTGCAAGAGATTTATCTATTTGTTTAGATTTATACTCACAACAAAAAGAAAATTAATTAGTTAAAAATAATAAGAAAATAGGAGGAATTTAAAATGGCTAAATTAACAAAAGAAAGTTTTATCGAAAGCTTAAAAGAAATGTCTTTATTAGAAATTAAAGAATTAGTAGACGCAATGAAAGAAGAATTTGGAGTAGATCCAAGTGCAGTAGCAGTAGCTGCAGCACCAGTAGCAGGAGCTGCTGCTGATGATTCAAATGCTATGGTTTCAGTAGTAATTACAGATGGTGGAGCAGCAAAAGTTGCAGTAATCAAAGTAGTTAAAGAAATCACTGGATTAGGATTAAAAGAATCTAAAGACATCGTTGATAACGGTGGAGCTGTTAAAGAAAACATTTCTAAAGATGAAGCAAACGATATCAAAGCTAAACTTGAAGAAGCTGGAGCTTCTGTAGAAGTTAAATAATGATTAAAAAAGGATTACGTAAAGTAATTCTTTTTTTGTGAAAATACTTGCAAATCTATCAAGAGTATTATATAATTAGTAATACGAAAGGAGAACTAACTTATATCATTATGTAAGTTAGTTCTTTTACTTTGTAAAGGTGATAATGTGGGACAATATTTCTCAAATGAAAAACTAGAAAGCAAAATTAAAAAATATAGTACTAAAATATTTAATACAGAATTTACGTTTAATACTGATAATGGAGTATTTTGTAAAGATAAATTAGACTTTGGAACACGGGTGTTTTTAGAAAATATTCCAATGAATGAAATATATGGCGATGTATTAGATGTTGGATGTGGCTATGGACCAATAGGAATAACGATTGCAAAATTAACGAACTCATCTGTAGATATGATTGATGTTAATAAAAGAACATTACATTTGGCAGAAATAAATATTAAAGAAAATCATGTTGATAATGTAAAAATAATTGAAAGTAATTGTTATGAAAATATAGATCCAAATAAAAAATATAATTTCATACTGACTAATCCACCGATAAGAGCTGGTAAGAAAATAGTATATGAAATAGTAATGAATGCAAAAGAACATTTAAAAGAAAAAGGCAAACTATTTATTGTAATACGAAAAGAACAAGGTGCTAAATCGATGATAAACGACTTGAGTAAATACTATAATGTAGATATACTGGAAAAAAATAAAGGTTTTTTCATATTAAGTTGCAAAATTGATTGACTTGTTGTTAAAAGTATGCTAATAATATAAATTGGCAACGTATTATTTTGAATAAATATGTTCTTTGATTAAATAATTGTATAGGGGTGAATTTTAGTGGCATTTAAAATTGTTAACTGTGGAGATCACAGACAAAGAAGAAGTTTTTCTAAGTTAAGAAATACTTATGAGCTAAAGGATTTATTAGAAATCCAAACTAAATCATATCAATGGTTTACAGATACAGGTATAAAGGAAGTCTTTGACGACCTATTCCCCGTTGAAAACTTTTCAGGAACTTTATCATTAGAATTTGGAGATTATCATTTTGATGAACCAAGATATTCTATAAAAGAATGTAAAGATCGTGAGAGTACTTTTGCTGCGCCTTTAAAAGTTGATGTTAGATTATTCAACAATGAAACTGGT
>CAYMEJ010000017.1:0-21589 GCA_964389735.1 uncultured Muribaculaceae bacterium | reverse complement strand
ACAAAAAGAAAAAGCATACACTTTTTTTCGTGTACACTTTTATCTTACAACTTCACAATTAAGCTTCTTTTTTTGTTTTTATTAACATATTATTTTCAATTAATCTTTTATTAGAAGGATCCATAGATAAAGCAAGATCACTATAAATTATAGAATTATTAATATCATTATTATAATAATATGATAAAGATAATAAATCATATAATGTATAATCCCAACTAAAAGTTTCATTAATATAAGTCATTTCATGTTTAGTTATTTCTAGTGCTTTTAAGGAATTGTAAATAGCTTTATCATATTCTTTTAATTGGTAATTTAAAAGTGCTAATTCGACTAAAGGATCTCTTAAATGAGGAGCCTCCAAATGAGCTTTATTAAGCCACATTTTAGCTTCATCATATCTATTTAAATTAATATAACTTCTAGCAATATATCTCATAGATGCACTTCTTTCATCAATCCATGTAGCTGTACTAAGGTTTAAATGATTAATTAATGTATCAATACATTCATTCCATTTTCCATAGTACATATATTCTCTTCCTAAATAATGCATATTTCTATCATTAAGTGGATCTTCTTTAATAGATAACTCTAATAATGGTAAATAAGAACTTCGGGATTTAGACTTATCGGGATAATGGTTAAGAATAATAGAATCAGTTGTATTAATGAATTCCTTATTATTACAAGATAATATTTCATGTACCGGATTAATCCATTTATAGTTATTTCTACTATGAATTTTTTCATAGTAGAAACTAACTATAGGTTTATTATTATCATCTAAGCTCCAATTATAAATATATCTAAGTTTAGTAGTATTATTACTCCAATTATCTTCTAGATTTTTTCTCCATCCTTTATTAAATAACTCATCTAAATCAGTACATACACATATATCTGCATCCTTTGGAACCATCTCTAAGGAAATATTTCTTGTAACATCAAATCTCCATGGTTTTATTATTTTTCTTTTAACTTTAACTTTTCTTTTTTTTAGTAGTTTAACAGTATCATCAGTAGAACCAGTATCAAGAACATATATCTCATCTGCTTCTTGCATTGAATCAACCCATCTATTAACAAATTGACTTTCATTTTTGCATATAGCATATACGACTACTTTATACTTACTCATAAAACTATCCTAATTTAATAATTGATAAACTTGAATCATGGTAATCATTAGATACTGTTGAATTATTTTGTACTGATACAGTAGTTGCATCAGCAATAGTAAGATTATGTTGTACTACAAATTGATTTTCTACAGAAGAAGCACTAGTATATTCAGAAGCATTAGGTACAACAGTGCTATTTACTAATAGGGATAATCCAACATTTCCTGCTGCATCAGTATTTGATATAAGTGCATCATATTGTATTAAATAAGTACCAGCTTCCCCTAAAGTAACTGTATTTGGTGCAGTAAAAGTTATTGATGTACCAGTTGTATTAATCTGAGTTCCTAAATCAACTAAAGCGCTAGCAGCAACAGTTTGAGTACCATCATTATCTACTAAAATACTATCTATTGTAGCTTGAGGACCAGTAGGACCAGTAGGACCAATTTCACCAGCAACCCCAGCAGGACCAGTAGGACCTGTAGCACCAACTGCACCAGCTTCACCAGCAACACCTTGAATACCTTGAGGACCAGCAGGACCCGTAGGACCAGTTAACCCAATAGGCCCAGTAGCACCAGTTTCACCAGCAACACCTTGAATACCTTGAGGACCAGCAGGACCCGTAGGACCAGTTAACCCAATAGGCCCAGTAGCACCTTGAGGTCCGATAGCACCAGTTAACCCGATAGGACCCGTAGGACCAGTTGGACCAGTAGGACCTTGAACACCTTGAATACCTTGAATACCTTGAGGACCAGTAGCACCAACAGCTCCAGCTTCACCAGTAGCACCTTGAATACCTTGAGGACCCGTAGGACCAGTTGCACCATTAGGACCAGGATAACCTTGAGGACCAGTAGGACCAATTAATCCTGTTAATCCAATAGGCCCAGTAGCACCTGTTGGACCTTGAGGTCCTTGAAAACCTTGGAAACCTTGAGGACCAGTAGGACCCGTAGGACCAGTAGGACCAATTATTGGTGGCATAGGTGGTCTAGGTGGTCTAGGACAGCAATTACATTCGTCATAATAATTATCACAATCATCAAATAAATTAAAATTCATTTTATTCACCTCCTAATTTAAGATATGTAATAAGAAAAAAGGTGAATATATTAAAAACCTAAAAAATTAAAAAAGTATTGATATGCTAACTTAATTGTAGTATATTAAATAACTATATTTTGAGGTGAAGAAATGGAAGATTTTATTAACTTAATGGGAGTTAAATATACTACTGATTTAGAATTTAAAGAGTTAAATAAACTTTATGATGTTAATACATCAATTATTATTTGTTATATAATTGATGAAATATTAAAATACTTTCCTGATATTTATACAAAAGAAGAGTTAAAAGAAATAATAAAAACTAATTTAAAGAGTAATATTGAATTTAAAGAATTACAAGAAACCCAAATGGGTGTCTATAGTTACTCTAAAAAAAGAATGGCAATATCTAATCAAATTAAAGATCCAAGATTATCTCACGTATTACTACATGAATTTATGCATCTATTAATTAATAATAACAAAATAAAAGAAGTATTTCATGAAGATGGTTTTAAAAGTTATAATGAAATGATGACATCATTATTAGAAACAAAATATTATGAAAGAAAATATGGAAAAAAGAAATTAAAACTAAATAATTATATACCAGATTTTATAGAACAATTATATATAATATATGGTGACGATTTATTTATTAAATACCTAAAAAATAAAGGTGATATAAAGGAATTATTTAATATAAAAGCAAATAGTGAACTTGAACAAATTATTATTGATAATGATAAAGATAAAAGTAAATTAATGGAATCATTTGCTGACAATTTATATGATTTTGATAAAGCTACCGAGTTTAAAAATTACGAAACATTAGCATTTTTAAATTACAAAATAGAAAAATTTATTAGTATGCAATTAGAATTCTATTTGAAAAATAATAATGAATTAACCCCAAAAGAAAAAATAGAAAAAACAAGAAAATTATTATTAGCCCAAAAAGATCCATCAGGAAATGTATATTATAATATCGGAAAATATTTAAATGAAATAAAAGGCGATGAAAAACTTATGCCTGATTTAGAAAGTATATTAGATAAAGAAGATAAAATAAATGAATATAAGAGTTTAAATATAGTAAAAGAAGTATTTGGAATAGAAGAAGGAATAGAAACATCTATATATACAACCAACAGAAATTATAAAGATGGTTATAGTTCTACTTCTATGTATGAATACTATTCTAATAAGGATTATTATGATACCATAGCAGTTGCAATATTAAAAGGATTAATTAATCCAAAAGAAATAGAACAACCAAACGAAGCAATAATAATAGATGGTATACCATATAAAAATAGATTATTCATAAAATTCAGTGATAGTAAAGTCAATTTACTCATGGATTTCTTTTCACATAATTGTTTATCATATAACTTAGTAACACAAAAAAACAGTTATATATTTAATGAATATGGAATATATATCCAAGATGATGAAAAATATAAAGAATCTTTATATAATGATCAAACGTATTATATAAAAGATGAAGATAGATATCATTATAGAGATGAAGAAGCAAATGGATTAGATTTAGATTATGATGTACTTGGTGTAAAAAAAATACAACTACTATATCCTAAAGAAAATAAAATGTAAGAAAAATCTTACATTTTTTTAATGTCTAAATACATATAATGTATAGAGGTGTAATAATGAGTACATATATAGTGCAAAATGGAGATACATTATATGGTATTGGTAAACAATATAATGTAAGTATTGATTCAATAAAAAATGCAAATAATTTATCAGGTAATAATATTACAGTAGGACAAAGTCTTACTATTCCAAATACAAATGTTACAACATATACAGTAGTAAAAGGAGATAGTTTATATAAAATAGCAAATAAATATAATACAACAGTACAAGAAATAAAAACTCTTAATAAATTAACAAGTGATAACCTTTCAATAGGACAACAAATATTAATACCATCTACAACTACTTCAAACGATATTAATTATGTAAATTATGTAGTAAAAAGTGGAGATAATTTATGGAATTTAGCTAATAAATATAACACAACAGTATTTGAAATAATGAAAGTAAATAATTTAGTTAATAGTAATTTAACAATAGGTCAAACGTTAAGAATTCCCACTAATTTCAAAGAAGAAGTAATTGAAACATTACCTATATTTGTTGAATATATAGTAAAAACAGGAGATAGCTTATATAAAATAGCAAATGAATTTTCTACAACAGTAGATGAAATAAAAAAAGAAAACAATTTAACTACTAATAACTTGTATGTTGGACAAGTATTGAAAATAAAAGTAGGTGAAGAAGAAGAAACATCAGGAATTTTAGAATGTTATGGAGAAGATTATACACCACCAGTAACAAAATATGTTGAATATATAGTAAAAAAAGGTGATAGTCTATATCAAATTGCCAAAAGATATAATACTACAGTAGATAACATAAAAAATCTAAATAATCTTACGACTAATAACTTAACTATTGGTCAAAAATTAAATATAAAGGAGGATGTTTAATGAATAATGCCATTAGCTTAGAAGAATTTAAACAAATGGATGAATATAATAGCTTTATGGAACAAAATCCTAGTAATGGAATATTAAAAATTCAAGTATTTTCAGCTACTCAATCTATTCCAATAGCAAATGTAAATATTAGAATAACAAAACAAATAGGTAATAATAATGTAATTTTCTTTGAAGGTAAAACAGATGAAAGTGGAATAATAGACAATATTCTATTACCAGCACCTAATGGTGAATATAATGCAGAAACCTATGAAATACCAGGAAATACTAGTTATATGGTAACTGCAGTAAGTAATAATTTCAATGAAGTAAAACAAAAGGAAGTTGGAATGTTTGGAGATATAAAAGTAATTCAAGTATTCAGAATAGCTCCAACTAATGGTGAGGCAAATGAATAGTAGTCCAAATATTAATTACCCAACTATACCAGAATTTATTGTAGTACACCTAGGTGCACCAAATGAAGATGCAAAAAATATTACTATTCCATTTGCAGAATATATAAAAAATGTTGGTTCAAGCGAAATATATCCAACATGGCCACTAGATGCAATAAAAGCTAATTTATTAGCACAAATATCATTTGCATTAAATAGAGTTTATAATGAATGGTATAAAAGTAGAGGGTATGATTTCGACATAACTAATAGTCCAATATATGACCAAGCATTCATTGAAGATAGAGAAATATTTGATACTATATCTAAAGTAACAGATGAAATATTTAATGATTATATAACAAAAGGGAATCAAATCCAACCATTATTTGCACAATACTGTGATGGAAAAAACACAACATGTAACGGACTATCACAATGGGGAACAGTAACTGAGGCTAATAAAGGTAAAAATCCAAAAGAAATATTACAATACTATTATGGTAATGATATCAATTTAGTATATGATGCTCCAATATCAGCAAATTTGGAATCCTATATAGGTTTTCCCCTAGGATTAGGAAGTGCAGGTAATCAAATAAGAACATTAAAAGCAGAATTAAATAGAATAGGAAGTAATTATCCAGCTATCCCTAAAATAACAGATGATAGTGTTTTCTTTAATATTGAAACAGAAAATGCTGTAAAAAAATTTCAAGAAATATTTAATTTACCTATAACAGGAATAGTAGATAAGGCCACTTGGTATAAAATAAAATATATTTATAGTAGTGTCAAAAGACTATCAGAATTATACTCCGAAGGAATAACTATTGAAGAAGCAGAATTAAAATATCCCGATAAGTTACAAAAAGGAGATACAGGTGAAGAAATAAGAGTTATCCATTATTATCTCAAAGTGATAGCATTCTTTTATCCAGAAGTACCAGATTTAGAAGTAAATGGAATATTTGATGAAAATACAGAAACAATGGTAAAAGCATTTCAAAAAAAATATGGGCTTGAAGAAACCGGTGTTGTTGAACAAGTAACATATGGTAAATTACAGGAAGCTTATAAAAATATAATAGAAAATATACCACCTGAATATGTATCTCATATAAATGAATTTTATCCAGGATATTTTCTAACTAAAGGAATAACAAACAATGATGATGTAAGAAGATTACAATTGTTATTATATAAAATATGTATAAAAACAAAATCAATTCCGGGTGTAAGAGTAACAGGAAATTTTGATGATTTAACAGAAAAATCAGTAATGAAAATCCAAGATATGAGAAATTTAGAAATCAATGGAGCAGTAGGACCAGTAACATGGTACGAAATAATTCAACTAAGTAATGAATAAAAATTAAAAACTTAAATCTATATACTGATTTAAGTTTTTATTATATAATAAAACTAGGTGAGGAATATGAAAAAAAGGAACCTATTAATAATATCAGTAACATTAATAGTAATTATTATAGTTTTAATAATGTTTCTATTTAATCCTTTTATTAAAATAAAAATTAATAACAAAAAAACAATAACAATAAATTATAATGAAAAATATATTGAATATGGAGCAACTGCAAAAATCTTTAATAATAATTTAAAAGTAAAGATTACTGGAAAAGTAAATACTAATAAAATAGGAACTTACAAAATAAAATATATAGCAAAAAAAGGTTTTATTACTAAAACTGTAATAAGAAAAGTAAATGTAGTAGATAAAATAAAACCTATAATATCTCTTATTGGAGAACAAAAAATAAATCTTTGCCCAACCGAAGAATATAATGATTTAGGATACACTGCTACTGATAATTACGATAAAGATATTACGAAAAAAGTTAAATTACAAATAAATGATAATGATGTAACATATACTGTAAAAGATTCTTCTAACAATGAAACATCTATTAAAAGAGAAATAACAAGAACTGATACAACTAAACCAACGATAAAATTAACTGGTGGAAATATATATATTTTAAAAGATTCTAAGTATGAAGAAAAAGGATTTTCTGCTACTGATAATTGTGATAAAGATATTACAAAGAATGTTAAAGTAATAAATAAAGTAAATACTAAAGTAAATGGAACATATAATGTAACATATACAGTAAAAGATTCAGCAAATAATGAGACATCTGTTACAAGAAAAGTAACTGTATACACAAAAAGTAATTCCGGTGGTTATACTGATATAGTAACTGGTCCTACCTATATAAAAGGAATACTAATTGTTAATAAAAAATATTCACTTCCAAGTACATATGCTCCAGGAGTCAATTCTACTGCAAGGAATGCACTTACTAATTTACAAAATGAAGCAACAAAAAGTGGCTATAATATGAATCTAGTATCAGCATATAGATCATATTCAAGTCAAAAAAGTATTTATAATAATTATGTAAGAGAAAGAGGACAAACAGAAGCAGATAAAATATCAGCAAGACCAGGCCACTCTGAACACCAAACAGGTTTAGCATTCGATGTAGGAGAATTAAGAGGTAGATTTGGTTCTACTCCAAGAGGAATATGGTTAAAAGATAATTGCCATAGATTTGGTTTCATTATTAGATATCCACAAGGAAAAGAAAATATTACAGGATACGCATATGAACCATGGCATATTAGATATGTAGGAGTAGAAGTTGCAACATCAATAATGAAAAGCGGAATTACTCTTGAAGAATATTTAGGAGTATGATATACTTATAAAGTTTTAAGGGCTAGTAATGACTTAATCGTTTTACTGGTCTTTTTTTATTTAAAGAATACAAAGGAGAATACAAGATGAATTTTAAAAATTTACAAGAAAAAGAAAAATTAAATGAACAAATATTAAAATATGAGTTTGCACTACAAATGTTAGAAACAGAAATAAATATATTGATAAAAGAATTTGAATATAAAAATAAATATAATCCAATTGAATATATGAAATCAAGAATAAAATCAGAGGAAAGTGCAATAGAAAAATTAAAGAGTAGAGGATATAAAGTTAATGTAGATAATTTAATTGAACACGTTCATGATATGATTGGAATTCGTATAGTATGTTCATTTTATAATGATGTATATAAATTAGCAGAAATAATAAAAAATTCTAAACAATTAATTATTAAAGAAGAACAAGATTATTTAAAGAAACCTAAAGATACTGGATATATTTCTTATCATATACTAGTAGAAGTTCCAATTTATTTAAACAAAAAAGTTGAATACATTGAAGCAGAAATACAAATTAGAACAATTGCTATGGATTGTTGGGCAAGTCTAGATCACAAAATATTATATAAATTTAATAAACCTTTACCAAGTAAAATCAAAAAGGAAATGTATAATTGTTCATTAGACATAAAAGCGTTAGATGAAAAAATGCAAAAACTAAATGATATAGTGAAAAAATATAAGAGTTAAACTTTACAAAATCCTTATTTTATGCTATAATACGAACCATTAATGAGGGGTATTTATGGGAAGATATAGTAATAAAAAAAGACAATATGAAAAGAATGAGAAAAAAATTGATAAGCATAATGAAACAAGAAATATCAGAAAGACTATTGATTTAAAAAAATATAAAGAAGCTCAAACTATGATTGATGAAGCCTTAAATGAAAACTCTGGAAATATTTATGTATTATATGAACAAGGAAGATTATACATAGGAACAAAAGAATATAGTAAAGCAAAAGAATTGTTTAAATACTTAGTAGATATAGATGCACCAAATAAATACTTTGCACTATATGAATTAGGTAAAATAGAAGCTAGAGAAAATAATTTATCAACAGCAGAGTCTTATTTTAAAGATATTATTAATTCAAATCATCAAGATAAAAGTCATGCAAAACTAGAATTGGCAAAAGTAAAAAGAAGAGAAGCAATATATGTAGAAGCAGAGTTGATATTAAAAGATTTAATAAGAAATGATGCAAGTAATCGTATATTTGCAGAATTACAATTAGCAGAAGTATATTTAATGACTAATAGAATAACTGAAACAGATTTATTATTAAGTTCCCTAAAATATGATAAAAATAATATAAAAATACAAAACTACGTAACTTTATTAAAAGGAAGAGTAGATATAGAAAGAAAAAATATACCTGCTGCTAAAGAAAAGTTTAATGAAATAGTAAAGACTAGAGCAAGCCAATCTAAAAAAGCTTTAACACAATTAGCAATAATTGCATATGGTGAACAAGATATAGAAGAATTTAAAAAACTAAGTTCTAAGATATTAGAAATAAAAGATGGTAATGATACAGAAATAAAAATACTATTAAATAAAATTTATCAAGCATGTGGTCAAGTTGATGAAGCAAGATCTCTTTTAAAAGCAAATTTAAATAATAGAAACAAAGACTCTATTTCTTTAACATATTTAAACCTTGGTATACTAGAAACATTTCAACATGATATAGTATTAGCAAAAAAATATTTTAATGAATCATTAAAAGTAAGCGATAAAGCAAAAAAAGAATCACTAGCAGAACTTCTATTTATTGATATAAAAGAAGAAAATTATGATGATGCATATATGAAAATAAATGAATTAATTAATTTAGCATCTAGTGAAGAAGATAAAGAAAATTTTCAATTATTAAAACTACAATTAGATTTAATGACAAAAAATGAAGAAGGATATAAAGACTATATCTTAACTTATAGAATGGAACAATTATTAAATTACTCTAAAGAAAGAGCAATTGAACATATAAAAGAACATAAAAGAGAAAAAAGTGATAAAGCAAGTCATGGTGTTTTTTCTGAAGATATAGTAGTAGAAGAATTATATGATTGGGCACAATCTTATTTAACCGAAGAAAATTATATAAGAACATGCGAATTAGATATATATGTTTTAGATTATCCTAATGTTGGAACATTTTGTGGTAGAAAAGAAAATTACTTAAAGGTAATAACTAATCCAAATACTAAAGATATAATTACTATGTACCCATATGATAAAAAAAGAATGTATCTTCCAGATATAATAGAAGAAATACCACAAAAAGAATTACTAAAACAAACTGAAAAAGATAAAGTACTTACTAAAGAGATAAAAAGAGAATCACAAATAGAAAAATTTAATAAAAGATATGGTATTAATAAATAACATATCTTTTTATTTACTTAAAGAATAATTTTGTTATATAATTAAGATAATAAAAGGGTAGTGATTAGGTGTGGATATAATGATATATGTTGCAATAGTAGCAGTAATTATTTGTATGATATTGTCTATTATTAAAGAAAGTAAAGAAAATAGTAGAAAGACAAAAAAACAAACCTTTAATGTTTTGAAAACTACATTAACTAAATCTTCAATTGTAGTAGTAGCCTTAGTAATAATATTCGCTTTATTTAAAATATTTGATATAGAATTTAAAAAACCTGCTGATACAGTAGCACTCATAGTATTTTTAATACCTTTAGGAGCATCTACAATAACAGGAACTATTTGTTTATTATTAATGGGTATTACAGAATTATTGGAGTTTTTAGCAGGGTCTAATAATATAAAGAATGCTAAAAATAAAAAAGAATTGGATAAAAGTATTAAAGAATTAGAAAGAAAATATAAAATATATATAGTATTAATTATTATTGCATCAATCATTATCTTTGGAACTATCATATTAGCAATGTTAGGATTCTTTGATGGTTTTGATATATGGACTACTATTAATATACTTACTGTAGTATTAACAATAATAATAGGAATTTTATTTCTAATAGGAACATCAGAAATTGTTAAAAAAGTAGTAAGATTAATGCTAAATAAAAAATAAATATAAATATATGTGTAAAATTAAGTCTAATGACTTTTTTTTATTGAAATAAAGTGTAATAATTGGTATAGGGAGAGTCGGTTGAATATGAGAGAAGAACTATTAAAATTATTGCAAGAAGAAGATAAAGCATTATCTTTAAATGAAATAAGAACAAGTTTAAATATTGGAGAAGATAAGTTAGATGAACTTCTAAATACAATAAAAGATTTAGAAGAAGAATTAAAACTTAGATTTACCAAAAAGAAAAAATATTATTTAGAAAAAAATGATTATAGAACAGGTATTTTTCATAGTACAAGAAAAGACTATGGATTTGTAACTACAGATTTAAAGAAAGATTTATATATACCAGCAAGATTTACTTGTAATGCTATTAATGGCGATAAAGTAGTAGTAGAACAAACAGGTAAAAAAGAAGAATCAATTGGTAAAATAGTAAAGGTTATTTCTCACTCAAAAACAGGAATAGTTGGAGAAGTAATAAAAGTAGATGGAAAGACAATAGTAGTACCTGATAATAAAAAAATAGATATAAGAGTATTAGTTAATAATGATTCTGATTTAGTAGAAGGACATAAAGTACTAGTAGAAATGACTGATAATATTAAAGATAAATTATTTGCAGGTAACATTGTAAAACTTATCGGACATAAAGATGATCCAGGTATAGATATTTTATCAGTAATAAATGAATTTGATATTAGATATGAATGGCCAGAAGAAATAGAAAAAGAAACAATAATTATACCTTCAATGGTAAAAGAAAAAGATTTAGTAAATAGAAGAGATTTAAGAAAAGAAAATATATTTGCAATTGACTCTGAAACTACTAAAGATAGAGATGATGCTATATCAATAAAAAAATTAGCTAATGGAAATTATCTATTAGGAGTACATATAGCAGATGTTTCAAACTATGTAAAAGAAGGAACAAAAATTGATACAGAAGCAAGATTAAGAGGTAACAGTGTTTATCTTGTAGATACATCAATTCCGATGTTACCAAGAAAACTATCTAATGGAATATGTTCATTAAATCAAGATGTAGATAGATTAACAGTTACATGTGAGATGGAAATTAATTCTAAAGGTGATACAGTAGGATTCGATATATATGAAAGTGTAATTAATTCAAAAAAAGATATGACTTATACATCAGTTAATAAAATAATCGAAGAAGATGAAATACCAGTTGGTTATGAATCTTTTGTAGATGATTTAAAAGAAATGAAAAACTTAGCAGATATATTAAGAGAAAAGAGAAGAAAAAAAGGATATCAAGATTTCGATTTAACTGAATCTAAAATAATAGTAGATGAAACCGGTAAACCAATAGAAATAAAAATTAGACCTAGAGGTGCTGGAGAAAAGTTAATAGAAGACTTTATGATTGCAGCAAATGAAACAGTAGATAGATATTTATCAGATTTAGGATATCCAATAGTACATAGAATTCACCCTGCACCTGATGTAGAAAGATTAGAAGAATTCTTACAAACATCTAAAATGCTAGGACACAAAGTAACAACAAAAGTGGATAAAGTATATCCAATAACAATGCAAAGCATATTAGATGAATATGAAGATGAAAAAGATAAAGAACTTATGAGAGAATTATTACTATGTTGTGAATCAAAAGCAAGTTATAGTCCAGATAATGTAGGACACTTTGGACTTGCAAGTAGTAATTACTGTCACTTTACTTCACCTATAAGAAGATATCCAGATTTATCAATTCATAGAAGTATAAAAGATGCTATTAAAGGTAAATTATATGAAGATGAAACATATTTTGATAGAAAATATATAGATGCTACAGATATTGGACAAATATCATCATCAACAGAAAGAAATGCTGATGCATGTGAAAAAGAATGTGACAATATGAAAAAAGCTGAATATATGGAATCTCATATTGGAGAAGAATATGAAGGTAAAATTACTGGAATAAGAACAGATGGAATGTTTGTAAGATTAGATAATACAGTAAAAGGATTCGTAAGAAGTGATTCATTTGAAAGTGAAAACTACATATATGATGAAAAAACTTTATCATTAGTAGGAAGAACAAGTAAAAAGAAATATAGATTAGGTGATAAGACAATAGTACTAGTAAAAGACGCTTCAAAAGAATTGAGAACTGTTGATCTAGTAGTAAAAGAAGATTGTAAACAATTAAAAAAGAATAGGGATTAATATGAATATAATAGTAGATGCAGATGCTTGTCCAAGTATTGAATTAATAACAGAAACAGCAAAAAAATATAATATACCATTATTTTTATACACAGATACTACTCATAACTTAATAAATAGTTATGCAACAATAAAAGTATTATCAAAAGGATTTCAAAGTGTAGATATGGCAATTATTAATGATATAAAAGAAAATGATATATTAATAACACAAGACTATGGTTTAGCACTACTAGCACTACAAAGAAAATCAAAAGTAATCCATCCTAAAGGTTTAATATATACAAATAATAATATAGATCAATTATTATTTGAAAAATATGCTAACTCAATTAATAGAAAAATGAGTAATCATATAAAAGGACCTAAAAAAAGAACAAAAGATGATGAAGATAAATTAATAGAAAATTTAGAAAAAACAATATTAGAAAATAAGAGTTAATAACTCTTTTTTCTTTATATATGTTATAATGTTTATAGTATAGGAGTGATAATATGATATATTTAGACTATTCAGCAACAACACCAGTAAATGATGAAGTATTAAATACATTTACAACTGTAACAAGAGACTTTATAGGTAATCCTAACTCACTACATAAATTAGGAGTTAATTCAAAAAAACTAATAGATGCTTCTACTAATCAAATAGCAGATATATTAGGAGTATTACCTAGTGAAGTTATATATACAAGTGGAGCTAGTGAATCAAATAATACTGCTATAAAAGGAATATGTTTAAAATATTCTAATAGAGGTAAACATATTATTACTACAAATCTTGAACACTCAAGTGTAATAGCACCCATATCGTATTTACAAAAACAAGGCTTTGAAGTAGACTTTGTTAACTTAGATGAAAATGGAGTAGTAGACTTAGATAGTTTAAGAGGACTATTAAGAGATGATACAATACTAGTAAGTATAGGAAGTGTATCAAGTGAAATAGGTATTATACAACCAATAAATGAAATAGCAAAAATAGTCAAACAATATCCTAAATGTTTTTTACATGTTGATATGACTCAATCAATAGGTAAACAACCAGTTAATTTAAAAGATATTGATTTAGTAAGTTTATCAGCACAAAAATTTTATGGCATAAAAGGAATAGGATGTCTAATAAAAAAAGAAAATATTGTAATTGAACCATTAATACATGGTGGTAAAAGTACAACAGCATATAGAAGTGGAACACCTGCTCCTGCTTTAATAGCATCCCTTGCAAAAGCATTAAGATTAGCAACAGAAAATATAATAGAAAAATATGAATATGTAAAAGAATTAAATACATATTTAAAAGATAATCTAAGTAAATTTGATAATGTTCATATTAATAGTAATGAACAATGTATTCCTCATATTTTAAATATAAGTGTAGTAGGAGTAAAACCAGAAACCCTATTACATGCTTTAGAAGAAAAAGATATATATGTATCTACTCAAACAGCATGCTCTAGTAATACTAGTAGAAGTGCAGCAGTATATGCATTAACTAATAATAATGACTATGCAAATAGCAGTATAAGAATAAGTCTATCACCATTAACTTTAAAAGAAGAATTAGATATATTCTTAGATGTATTTGAAACAATAAATGAAAAACTACAAATAAGAAATTAGGTGAATATATGAAAGTAATAAAAGTAAATGCTATTTGGTGTAGTGGATGCTTAGTAATGAATAAAGTATGGAATAATATTCAAAAAGTAAAACCCATTGAAACAATAGAATTAGACTATGACATGGATATAGAAGAAGTATCAAAATATAATATAGGTAACATATTACCAGTATTTATATTTATGGATAATAATGATAAAGAATTATTAAGAGTAATAGGGGAAAAGAAAGAAGAAGAAATGATAAATATAATTAATGAACTAGGAGGAAAATAATGAAACGTATTTTTAAATTATTAATTGTAATTATATTTCTACTAGTAATACCCATAGAAGTAAATGCAAAAGAAAATACTAAAATATATTTCTTCTATTCAAATACTTGTCCTCATTGTAAAGCAGAAGGTAAGTTCCTAGATGAAATAGAAGAAAAGAATAAAGATATAGAAGTAATAAAATATGAAGTAACTACTAGTGAAGATAATAAAGAATTAATGAACAAGTATATTAAAGATTTACAAATAGAAAGAACAGTACAAGTACCTTTTACAGTAATAGGAAAGAATTATACTATTGGATATTCCTCAGTAATAAAGGATAGAATAGAAAACTTTATTGAAGATGAAAACACTACTGAATATGATATTCCTCTATTAGGTAAAGTAGATGCAAAGAAAGTATCATTGCCTTTAGCAAGTGCAGTAATAGGATTCGTAGATGGATTTAATCCATGTGCAATGTGGGTACTATTATTCTTAATAAGCATGTTATTAGGAATGAAAGATAGGAAAAGAATGTGGATAATAGGAATTACTTTCTTATTGACATCAGCTTTGGTATATATGGGAATATTACTATCATGGATAAAAATAGTAGACACTGTTAGTACTAGTAAAATATTTCAAATATTAATTGCTTTAGTAGCACTCATAGGTGGATTTATTAATTTAAGAAATTATAAAAAAGAACAAGATAGTGGATGTACAGTAGTAGATCAAAAGAAAAGAACTAAAATATTTAAAAAGATTAAAAACTTTACAGGAGAAAAAAGCCTATTATTAGCTCTATTAGGAGTAATTGGATTAGCTATATCAGTTAACTTAGTAGAACTAGCATGTTCAGCAGGATTTCCTCTTATATATACAGGCATATTAGATATCAATAATGTTTCTACTATAGAAGCAGCATTCTATACATTTATATATATATTATTCTTCTTATTAGATGATTTAATAATATTTATAATAGCAATGACTACAATGAAAGCAACAGGTATTTCAACTAAATATAATAAGTATTCACATTTAGTTGGAGGAATACTTATGATATTAATAGGAATAATAATGATTCTAAAACCAGAATGGTTAATGTTTAACTTTTAAGAAGATAATATCTTCTTTTTTTTGCAATAAAAAAAGAAGCTTACCAAGCTTCTTTACGAGATTTTCTTTTAGCAACTATATTAGTAAGAATATAGATAATTAACGCCATTCCTAGCATAACACCCATATTAGCAAATATAGGACCTAATGTATCAAGATTATATTTAGATAATGTAACTAATGTATCATTATTTTTAATAAACCAATAAGTAGGGAATAACTTACCAATACCTAATACAGTAGCATTCAAATAAGCTTGAGGAACAAAACATCCACACATGAAACTACTACCTAAAGAAATAATATTAGATACAGCACTTATTGCTTCTTGACTAGTCATAACATTACCAATAAAGAATGAAATACTAAATACTGATATTACAAATATAAATGAATTAAGTGCAATTAGAAGTCCATATGTACTAAACATAGCACTAGGATACAATATACATGCTAATATCATAAATAATAAATATATTCCTAAAGTGATAACAAAACTAGCAAAACCTAATTCAAAAGTAATTTTCTTATTACTAATAGGACTAGATAAATTTCTCTTCTTTAAATTAACATTATTATAAGAAGACATTATTAATCCTATAACACTAGATAAAATACCTAAGAATATATAGTTTAAATAATTAGTATAATAATTTAAGTTTTGTGCTTCAGAAGTAGCTTCTTTATCACTATTAATAATTACATTACTACTAGTATTTAAATCCTTCTTAACAAACTTACTTATTTGTTCTTGATCCATACCATTATGCATATAAACTCTTGCTTTATTCATATATTGATTTAATAATATTTCAGTAAATATATTACCAGTAGAATCAGGAACACTTCTTGTTACAAGATTAACATCTTTATTAGACATAAAATCTACAGTAAAATTTTCAGGTACTTCTATAACATAATCAACATGTCTAAAGAATAATTCATCTTTTATTCTATCTTCATCAGTACCGATATCAACTATCTCACCAACATCACCTAAATATTTTTCAAATGATTTTAATAATTTAGTATCTTTATCATGATTAATATATGCAATCTTTACTTTAGTACCTTCAAACTTACTATCAGTATTATTATTGTTATTAACAACATTCATTGCAATAGCTATTCCAAGGAAGATTACTACATATATCATAACAGTAGGAATTAATGTTTTAAATATTTTAAAATAATTTTTAAATACTGTCATATTTCTTCCTCCTCATAAACATATAACATATAATAGATATAACTATAAAGAATATTCCTAAGAACATAATATTAGTAAAGAATCTTTCATATGTATCATAATAATATAATGAATATAATCCATCAGTAATTAAATTAACTGGATTAATATAAGCAAGTACAGGTAAATCATTTTGAATTAATATTTTTAAATCAATAATCATCATACCTGATAAGAAAGCCATTAATAATGATGTAGTAGACATAATAGCAGTCTTAGTATTTTCACTCTTTTTATTAGATACACCTACTAGACAACCAACTGATACACCAGCTAAGCATCCAAATAATGTAAGTAATAATATATAAGGTAGTTGATTTCCAAAACTAACACCAAGTCCAAATACAAGATAAGCAAGTAGTATTAATACTTCACCAAATTGTATAATAAGAGCAGCTAACAAACCAGCCATTAAAGCAGTAAATTTATGAGTAGGACTAACACAAAGTCTAGCACCATGTTTACTTAAATTAGCTTCATTTTCATTAACTGTTTTAGTACCCCAGAAACCACCATATAAACAAGCCATACCAATTAAAGTATAGAAGTATATAACTGTAGGGTCATTATTATCAGCATTTTTTTCTTTAAAATAATCAACAGACTCATTCAAGTCAGCAATAATACTATCAATAGTATTTTGTTGATTATAAGAATAAATATTAGTAACAGTAGAAATATTTTGTTTATATGAATCAACTACAGATTTTATAATAGTTTGTTCAACACCATTACTATTAATAACTAAATTGATATCATCATTAACATATATATAACCACTTATATCATTATCATCTAACATTTTTTTAGCTTTATCTAAATTAACATATTTAGTATTAAATATTTGATCATCACCTTTAGCAGATAAACCAGTAATAATATTACTAAAATTAGTATTGCTTTTATAATTACTATCATTAACAACAGCAATATCAACAATATTAAATGTTTCTTCACTAGTTAAGTTAGAAAATGCCATATTGAAGAATGTTCCTAATAAAATAGGAAATACTAAAGTCCAAAAAACAAGAGATCTATTTCTAGTTAAAACTTTTAATCTATTAATAAAAATATGAAAAAACATATTAATCCCTTAATTCTTTTCCAGTAAGTTCTAGGAATACATCATTTAATGTAGGAACTTCAGAGAAAATCTTATCGCATTTAAAGTCACAATCTTTTAAATAATCAAGCAGATTAATTAAATTATGTTCACCTTTTCTAAATTCTACGAATAAAGTATTTTCTACATATTCAACATTATCAACATTTCTCATTTTTTGTATTTTTTTAATATTTTCTTCTTTAATACCTTTAACTTCTATAGTTACTTTTTCTTCAATATCAATCATAGATTTTAATTCTTCTTTAGAACCAGATGCTACAATAGAACCCTTATCAATAATAATAATTCTATTACATATTTGTTCAACTTCTTCCATGTAGTGAGTAGTATATACAATAGTAGCACCCATCTTATTAAGTTTCTTAATACCATCAAGTATATTATTTCTACTTTGTGGATCTACTGCAACAGTAGGTTCATCTAAAATAATAAGTTTAGGTTTATGACTAATACCACATGCTATATTAAGTCTTCTTAGTAAACCACCACTTAATTGTTTAGGACGATATTTAGTGAATTCATTTAATCCAACTAAATCAATAGCATCCATAACATATTGTTTTCTAGTTTCCTTATCCTTAATATATAATCCACAAAAATAATTAATATTTTCATATACTGTTAATTCTTCAAAAACAGCAACATCTTGAAATACTATACCTATCTTAGATTTAATATCATATTCTTCTGGTGTCATTTCCTTTCCAAATATTTTAATACTACCACTATTAAATTTTAATAATGATAATAAACAATTTATAGTAGTACTTTTACCACTACCATTAGGTCCTAATAATCCAAGGATTTCGCCCTCACAAACATCAAAGCTTAAATTATCAAGAACTTTTTGATCTCCATAATACTTTACAAGATCATTAATTTCAATTATTTTTTTCATGTTTCTACTCCAACTTGTATAATTATATCACTGCACTATAAAAAATAAAAGCAAATATTGGTAGCAGGTAAAAAAATAAATGTAACAGGTAAAAAAATATTTAGAAGAAGTATATTTATGATATAATTATTCTAGGAGATGGTATAAAATGAAACCAATGGTATTATGCATATTAGATGGATGTGGTATTAGAGAATCAAGTGATGGGAATGCCTTTAAAAATGCTAATAAACCTACATTTGATTATTTAGTAAATGAATATCCTCATTCATTATTAAAAGCAAGTGGTACAGAAGTAGGATTACCAGAAGGACAAATGGGAACAAGTGAAGTAGGACATATGAATATAGGTTCTGGTAGACTTGTATATCAACCATTAGAATTCATTAATCAAGAAATAGAAAATAAATCATTCTTTAAAAACGAAACAATATTAAAAGTAATGAACCATGTAAAAGAAAATAATTCTAATTTACATATAATGGGTCTATTATCAGATGGAGGAGTACATTCAAGTATTGATCATTTATTAGCAATAATAGATATGTGTAAAATGAATAATATTACTAATGTATACTTTGATATATTTACAGATGGAAGAGATACTAATAGTAAAAGTGCTTTAAAGTATATTAAAATATTAAAAGATAAAATGAAAGAAACTAATATAGGAAAAATAGCAACAATATCAGGTAGATATTATGGTATGGATAGAGATGATAACTTTGATAGATTAAAACCTTCATATGATGCAATATGTTATGGAGAAGGAACTATATATAATAGTGAAGAATCTCTAATAGAAGAAAACTATAATAAAGAAATATATGATGAATTTATAATTCCAGGTATTATTAATAAATGTCCATTACAAGATAATGATGGAATATTAGTATTTAATTTTAGAAAAGATAGATTAAGAGAAATGTTTACTTGTATTACTAATCCAAATGAATATAGAGAAAAAGCAAAAGAAAAAGGTATGATAATAAAAGATTATAATAATGTTATAACTGTTACTATGATGCCTGTACTAGAAACAGTAAAATCAATTCATGCATATAATGATATAAATATGAAAAATATATTAGTAGATTATTTACATGATAATGGAATAAGTCAATTAAGAATAGCCGAAACAGAAAAGTTTGCACATGTAACATTCTTCTTTGATGGAGGAAAAGAAGTAGAATACAATGATATGAAAAAAATACTTATTCCTTCACCTAAAGTAGCAACCTATGATTTAAAACCAGAAATGAGTGTATATGAAGTAACAGAAGAATTCTTAAAAGAAGTAGGAAATTATGATGTAACAATAATTAATCTAGCTAATGGAGATATGGTAGGACATACAGGAGACTATGATGCAGCAGTTAAAGCAGTAGAACATATGGATAAATGTATAAAGAAAATTTATGATAAAGTAGAAGAATTAAATGGTACTCTTATGATAATAGCAGATCATGGTAATTGTGATGTTATGTGGGATGAATTCCATAGACCAGTAACAAGTCATACTACTAACTTAGTACCATGTATAATAACTAATAAAAATTATAAATTAAAAGATGGAAGACTATGTGATGTAGCACCAACAATGTTAACATTAATGAATGTAGAAATACCAAAAGAAATGACAGGAGATGTTTTAATAGAAAATTAAACATCTCTTTTTGTATATTTAAGAAATTATTACATAAAATATAATGGTGATAAAATGAAAAAAATAAATTGGAAAAAATTAATTTTAATTACTCTTGTAACAATATTTGTAGGTAGTTTCTTTGCTTTCTTTAATATGGATGGTATGAAGGAATTTGCTAATTTAGATAAACCATTCCTAGCACCACCTGGAATAGTATTTATGATAGCATGGTTTATTCTATATGTATTAATGTCTATATCAGTATATATGATATCAGAAAGTAATAATCCAAATAAAAAAGATGCAATATCTATTTATATATTACAATTAATTATTAATTCATTATGGACTTTATTCTTCTTTGGATTAAAGGTAAGACTATTAGCATTCTTCTGGATAATATTATTAATAATAGTAGTAATATCAATGATAATAAGTTTTTCTAAAATAAATAAAACAGCAGCAAAACTTCAAATACCATACATTATATGGTTATTCTTTGCAGCATATCTAAACATATCAGTATACCTATTAAATAGATGAGAAATCATCTTTTTT
>CAYMEJ010000016.1:15242-24369 GCA_964389735.1 uncultured Muribaculaceae bacterium | reverse complement strand
TTTCAGTTAGTAACTGATTAAGTGTTTGTTCACGTTCATCATGACCTCCACCTAAACCAGTACCACGTTGTCTACCAACTGCATCTATTTCATCAATAAATATTAAACATGGTGCAGTATGTTTCGCTTGTTTAAACATATCCCTTACACGGCTTGCTCCAACACCAACAAATAATTCTACAAAATCAGATCCACTTATATAATAAAATGGAACATTTGCTTCACCTGCTACTGCTTTTGCTAGTAATGTTTTACCAGTACCTGGTGGACCAACTAAAAGTACACCCTTTGGTATTCTAGCACCTAAACGTTGAAATTTTTTAGGATTCTTCAAGAAATCTATTAATTCACTAACTTCTTCTTTTTCTTCTTTTAATCCTGCTACATCATTAAATGTAACCTTATTACTATCCGTACTCAATTTAGCTTTACTCTTACCAAAATCCATTGATTTATTAGCTCCACCAACTTGTCTAGTTAAAATAAAGAAAGCTCCACCTACTAATAATAATATTGGTAATACATTAACTAATATTAATACTAAAGAACTAGATTCTGGATCAGCTTCAGTAGTTAATTTAAATGATTTACTATTTTTAGCAACCATTACTTCTTTAATTACTTCATCACTTAATGGTGCTTTTACAAAGAATGTTTCATTTTCTTCATAACCTTTAATAGTTCCTGACATTTCATAAACGGATGCTCTATCTTTAGGTACAATAACCATTTCAGTTACTGTTCCTTTATTTAATTCTTTAGATAATTCATCATATGATAAATGATTTACTTTTTGGTTTAATACATTAAATAAATAATATACACCAAATATAATTAATATCAGGAATATATATGGTAATAAACCTCTTTTAACAGTTTTTTTATTCACTATTTTTCCTCCTTGCTTAATAATATTTTACTATTATATCACATTTTTCATTTTTTTGCTTATTAAATTTACTTTTCTTTATTCCAGGAATCCAAACAATTTTTTCTTCAGAGTCCACTACTATAGGCCATAATTCCCTTTCCTCTAAAGGTATTTTAGAATCAATAAAAATATCCTTTACTTTTTTATGACCATTTGTACCTTTTAATTCTATCTTGTCACCATGTTTTCTTGTGCGTATATGTAATGGTAATTTAACATCCATAGCAGATAATCTACATATATCATTACCATTTTCTTCTGTTTGCTCAATCATCTCTATATGCTTACCATTAGGTAATACTGCATAGTCTATTAATTCTATTTCATATTCATTTAATGTATCAATTCCAATATTTACCCTCACTTCATTATATGCACGTACAATTTTTACATCATTAGGCAAATATATATATGAATTTTTCTTATTAGAATTTATTAAATCTTGTATCAAAATAACATGTTTATCATTTATTAGCATCAAATCATCTTGATATACATCTTCTAATATTTTATATATAATTTTATTTTGTAATAATTTTTCTAATTCATTATACTTTTCAATATTTAATATTGAATCCTTATAAACATTATTAAAAACCTTTTCTACTTGTAAATTTATAAACTCATCATAGTCTTCAAGTAATTTACTAAATTTTAAAAACTTATCATGAACATTAACATCTTCACTTTTCAAAAAAGGTAATACATATTTACGATATCTATTTCTAGTATACTTAGTTTTAAAATTTGATTTATCTGTAGCATAAGGTATTTTATGTTTCTTATCATAGTCTTCTATTTGTTTCTTTGTCATAGTAATTAATGGCCTTACAATTTTATAATTACCCATATCAACCACTTCACTGAAACCACTATAACCTTTTAAAGTAGAACCTCTAGTTATTCTCATTAATATTGTCTCAATTAAATCATCACCATGATGTGCAGTCATTAAATATTTTGCACCATATTTTTCTATTATTTCTTCAAAATAATGATATCTAATATTTCTTGCTTCATTGTGAAAATTATCATCTCCATATTTTTCTATTATCATTGATTCAAAAATTATATCTGAATTTTTACACCAATTTTCTAGAAAAATCTTTTCTTTTGCACTTTCCTTTACTCTAATATTATGATTAACATGTGCACATATTATTTTAATATCTAATTTTTTTCTTATATCTTTTAAAACTGCCAATAGTGCCATTGAATCAGGACCACCAGATATACCTGCTACAATTATATCACCATCAACAAGTCTTAATTCTTCTAATAAATATTTATATACTCTGTCCATTTTTACACCTTCTCTTAATAAACATTCATTAATATTATATAACAAAGAAACAAATATAACTATAATATTCCAAAAAAAAAGAAAAGAAATATCTATTCTTCAGGCATTCTAATAATAAATTCTCCATCTTTTGAATACATATACTTTTCTCTTGCATACCTTGCGACATAATCAGGATCTTCAAGTTTACCTACATCAACTTTTAATTTTTCCTCATTTTCTTTCAAAGTTACTAAACTTTCATTTAAATTATTTTTTTCATTATATTTATCAATAATTTGTGCCCAATAACTTCCTATCCAAGTGAAAATAACAGCTAACAATAAAATAGAACCACTTCCAAATACCAACATACGTCTTTTAGTTTTATTTTTCTTTTTCTTTGCCATATTTTCACCTACTTACCTATAGTAAAGTATATAATTAATTACATAGTTTTTCAATAGATTTACAAAATAGGATCTTTTTTTTACACATTTACTGTAAATTATCTTTTAATGTATGACTAAAATAATTACCAAGTAAAAAACCAAATAACAAAAAGAGTAAAAAATATATATGAATATTACCATTATTAACAAAAAGCATTATCATAAAATAAATAAGAAAAGCATCAAAGAAAAAAACTACATTTAATAGTATCTTTAAAATTTTTTTAGTAGCAAATAAATATTTATAGACATAATTAAAAATATATGAAAATAAATAACCATATACAAAAGAGCAAACAAAAGATTGTATTTGTATACTCAAATCCATTATTTAAATAATTTATTTATTAAACCTTTTTCTTTTTCTTTTTTATTAATGTCATCAATATATGAAAAAGATTTAATAATTCCTTTTATTGAAATATTACCTTGTAATGAATCTAATTTTAATAATTCTAATTCTGAACCTTTTACCACTAAATAACCCATAGTTGTTTCTATTAAAAATTCTTCATCATCAAAACTATCAATTTTTTTTATTCCTGATATCAATAAGCTTTTTCTTTCAACCATTGTTACACTATGATTATAATTACTAATAATATTATCATTTTCCATACAATTCCTCCTAAAGAATTATATGAGTTTTAAAAATATATATGAAAAAAAAAGCCAAAATGGCTTTTTAATCTACTACTTATTAATTATTCTGCTTCTTCTACTGGTGCATCTTCAGCATTTTCATATGCTTCTAGAATAGCTTGTTCAAACATAGCACGAACTTCTTGATTAACAGGATGTGCGATATCACGGTATCCACCTGTAGCAGTCTTTTTACTAGGCATTGCTATAAATAAACCGTTATCTCCTTCAATAATTCTGATGTCATGTACTGCGAAACTGTCATCTAATAATACAGATGCTATTCCTTTCATACGTGAACTTTCTTTTTCGATTTTGCGAACATTTACTGATGTAATTTTCATATGTAATATCCTCCTTCTAAAGTATTTTACTTTATATAATTATTTTATAATAATATTTTTAAAAAATCAATATATTTATAATAATTGATAAAATCATAAATTATTGCATCTCCACAACTATTTTACCATGATAATGTTTAATAATTTCAGTACTTTGAATATTTGACCAAATTCTTATCTCATGTATATCAGAACTATTAGGATTTAATATACCCTCATATATTATTTCGCTATTACCAACATCACTTAATAATTTAGGATTATCACTGTTTAATTGATATTTTATTTCATTATTAGATAATTGTTTATCAATGCATTGATCAGCAGCAGTAATATCCTCATCTCTAACAAGTTTTAAAACATAAGTTCTTTTTTTGTGTGCTCTATTAACAACATTAAATCTATAAGGTATTAAATTTTTCCCTACTTTATCAGAAAGTGGTTTGCTAGTTTTAATTGATAATAAATCACCATATCCTTTTTCATTTTGAACTTCATAACTAATTTCCAAATCTTTTGCTCTTAATATATTAAAATCAGCAGCAATTAAAGATGTATTAAAAATAGCATAACTACCATATACTAAGAAACCCAACATAAAAAATATTGCAATCCCACGTATTATATACTTTTTCTTATCCATCATATCACCACCATTATATTTACATTATAACATATCAGTATTTATTTATCTATTATTTTAATAGATTTCATAGCAAGATCATTATATGTAAAAGACCTTATTCTGCTATTATTATCTTCTATAATAAAAACACAATTATAAATATTTATTATCTTACCAATAAATTCTTCAATATGATTTCTACTACCAATATACCTAAAAAAACATGTTTTATTCTTATATTGCATTAGATAATCTTTTATTTGATCTATATTCATCTAGGAAACCCCACATACATTGAGCCATTTGTTATAATTCCACCAATTCCATCTTTTCCATATTTTGTCTTTTCTATTATTTTTAATAATTCTATATTTTTTGTTCTATCTGATAAAGCTACACTACTGGCAACTATTGCAGGATCTAGTGCATGAATATTAACCCTTTTTGGACTTGAAGCAAATGTAGCACCTACTTTTATTAATTCCTCATAATCACTTTGACATGCTCCTGCTATAATTATTAATTTATCATGACTTTTTTCATAAACTCTAGCTTCTCTAACAGAATTTATAAAATTTTCAGAATTTTTATAGTTTTTTAAATTATCTTTTGTTCCCTTCTTACTATAAAATGCATCATGTCCAGTTATCACTAAAATATCTGGCTTTAATTCTGCTAAATACCTATTTATATTTTCGGACACTTCTTGTTCAGATAAACAGATTCCATAAGACATTATATTTAATTTTTTATAGAAATTCATACATCTATTCAAATAATCTTCATCACCATCTATATGTAATATTTTACCTGGAATATAAAAAAATTCACTTCTATCTAATGTATCTAATTCTTTGATCACTTTTAATTCTTCTTCTTCTGATTTAGTATCACCTTTTTCTAAGCTTAAATCCTCAATATCTGCATCTGCATAAAGTCTCATATCTAATCCTTTTAAATATGCCGTTTTTCCATTAATACTTATTATTTTAAAAACAACATCATTTTGATATGAATTTCTAGTAACTAAATCACCAACATTAAAAAGCATATAATCACCCCTATAATTATATGCTTTCTTTATAAATTATTACTTATATCTGCAAATATTTCTATAGATATTTGCTCTGCCCTTATATTCAAATCCATTTTATATTTAGACAATATCTCTTCTATTTTTTTTAAGTCATATGTTTTCAAATTATTACGCAAATTTTTTCTCTTGAATTTAAAACTATCTCTAATAAGTTGAAAAAATCTCTCCTCATTATTAACAATTACTTTATTTTTTCTCTTTGTTAAAGAAACAATAATACTATCAACATTTGGTTTAGGAATAAAATTATTTTTACTAACTATAAACTCTTTTTTTACTTCAAAATAGTAGTTTAAAAATATTGTCAATGAATTATACTCTTTTGATCCCTGTTTTGCACTAAAACGGTCTCCAACTTCTTTTTGTACCATTATTACAATTTTATCAACGTCTATATTACTTTCTATTACTTTTGTTATTATTGGAGTAGTAATATAATAAGGTAAATTTGCAACTAAATATAATTTCTCATACTCATAATTTTTTATATCATTAGAAATATTTCTATTTAAAAAATCATCATAGATAATACTTATATTTTTATAATCTTTTAATTCAATATCTAAAACATTTTCTAATCTAGTATCTATTTCATATGCCAATACATGTTTTGCTTCTTTTGATAATTGTTTAGTTAACATTCCTGAACCAGGACCAACTTCCAACACTAAGGAATTTGGTTCTATAGCAGCAGTTTTTACTATTTTAATTGGTATATTATCATCTTTTAAAAAATTTTGTCCAAAAGACTTTTTAAACTTAAATTCTTTTACATTCATTAAATCACCTTTTCTAATATAACACATAAATTATATATATTATTTTTTATTTTGTTTTTTGTATTTTATTATTACCTTTATGCAATTATACATAATTATACCAACACAAGGTATTAATATTAAAAATATCCATACCACCTTATTCAATAAAAATTGTTGTAATCTTCCAATTTGAGGTAAAACCAATATAACTTTTCCTATTAAATTCTTTTTTGATACTAAACCTGAATCAGATGAAAAATTATTATCACCTTTTGTTCTATAAAATATTTCACCAGTAGTTTCATTATTTATTACGCCTACTATTCTATGAGTAACAATAGCCCCTTCACTTGCTGAAGATGTTGAAGTAAATGTAATAACATCTCCAACTTCCAACTGATCTATTTTTACTCTAGTATCGACAATACCATCATATACATTAATATTTGGTATCATACTACCTGATATTATAATATATGTACTTAATAAAGGATTACTTTCTTTTCCTGTTCTAACGTTTAATAAATAATCGCCAAAGCAAATACCAAATACTATTACCAAGAAAGCAAATAATAATAAGATTGCAATAACAATAGATTTATATATATAATGAAAAATATTTTTTACTTTTGTCATATATTATTTCCTTTCTATTCTACAAAAATATTATATCACAAAAAATTAGCAAAATAAAAAGAGGTTTACCAACCCCATCTTATAATTTCAAAATTTACATTTTTTTGTCGTCCAATATTAGCTTTTGAATAACCTTCGCTCTCAACTAAAAAGTCAATTATATTTCCCTTTATTGCACTACCTCTATCAAGTACAACACCTATAATAGGTTCTACCGAAAAATTAACATTTGATATTCTAACAATACTTCCACAAGGAATTGTACTATCAGCTGCTAATATTCTTATTTTTCCATATGTTTGATCATCAAAATAAATATTACCATTTGTTACTATTGGTCGAGGTGGACAACTAACTGAGTTACCACATCCCTTACAATCAGCACCATATCCAGTCATTTCACCTACAAATGAAACCGGTGTTGATGGACCATATAAAGCAACTTCTCTCATATTAGAAACTGAAATAGTTTTTAATTTATCTTTATTAATATTATATTTTGAAACTATATGCATAGCTTCAACTGATTTTACATTATTAGAATTATAAGTAACTATTGTTTTTCTTTCATTACCTGTTGCTATTACTATCAATAAACCAGCTAAAAAAGCAATTACTAAAAATCTTTTTGCTAGCATAGAACATAGCTTGTTCATTATTATCACCTCAATGTTACTAGGTAAATTATACCATAATTATATATGCAAGTCAAACAAAGCAATTGCATTATTAGTGGTAATTTCTTCTATTTCTTTTACCGACATTTTTTTTATTTCTGCTATTCTTTGTGCAATAATTGGTATGTTTTTTGATTCATTTATTTTTCCTCTAAATGGTTCTGGAGTTAAATAGGGACTATCAGTTTCAAGTAATATTTTCTCAACAGGTATTTTTTCTATTACCTCATATAATTTACTATTTTTAAATGTTGCAACTCCATTAATACCCAATAAAAAACCTAACTTAATGAAATTGTTTGCCATTTCCAAACTACCACTAAATGAATGTATTACACCCTTCAAATTATATTGTTTTAAAATATCATAAGTTTCTTGTATAGAATCTCGTGAATGTATTACAACAGGTAAATTAAATTCTGAAGCAATTTTTAATTGTTCATTAAATAATTTTCTTTGTTCCTCTTTGTGTTCTTTATCCCAATAGTAATCTAATCCAATTTCACCTACAGCTACTATTTTATTATTCATAATATTTTCTTTTAAAATATCCAAATCAATTTGATAATCTTTTGTTACTTCTTCCGGATGATATCCAATAGCACCATATAAACATTCATATTTTTCTATTAATTCTAATGTTTCAGGTATACTTTTTTTATCACAACCACTTACTATCATATATTTGACATCATTATTTAAAGCATTTTCAATATATTGTGAAGGTTCAATTCCAAATTGTTTACTTACATGTGTATGTGTATCAATATACATAAAATCACTTCCAATAAAAGTATAACAAAAAAAGACTTAAAAGTCTTTTTAATTTTTTTCTAATTCCTTTAATTTTTCATCTTTATCAATTCTTAAAAATAATGGAATTGGTGTCCCCACTGTATATTTATTATTATCTACAAAAGAATAAGTTTCATCATTAATATTTAATTGCTTAAAAATTTCTTCAGAAGTTGCAGTTAAAAACGGCCTTAATGCTACTGCTGATACTCTTATTGATTCTAATAAATTATACAACACTGTTTGCAATTCATCAGTTTTTGTTTCATCTTTTGCTAATATCCATGGTGCTGTTTCATCAACATATTTATTGCTTCTTCTCAATAAATTAAATATTTCATCTAATGATGCTCCTATTTCTAATTTATCCATTTTATTATCAACTTTCTCTTCTAATTTATTAATACTTAATATTAAATCAGAATCAAATTCAGTTGAGACCTTTTTATTATCAATTTTTCCATCAAAATATTTATTAGCCATAGAAATAGTTCTATTTACTAAATTTCCTAAAATATTAGCTAAATCGCTATTAATTCTTTCTATTATTAATTCATATGTAAATGTACCATCATTAGCAAAAGGTATTTCATGTAACAAGAAATATCTAGTAGCATCCAATCCAAATGTATTTACTAAATCATCAGCATAGACAACATTACCTTTTGATTTACTCATCTTACCATCACCAACTATTAGCCAAGGATGACCAAATATTTTCTTTGGTAAAGGTAAATCTAAACTCATTAAAAAGCAAGGCCAATATAATGTATGGAATCTAATTATATCCTTTCCAATTAAATGTAAATCGGCAGGCCATAGTTTATTAAATTCTTCTGTTGAACCATCTACATCATAACCTATATTAGTTATATAATTAGTTAAA